>NZ_CP154467.1:1500000-1785000 GCF_039545455.1 Brucella sp. BE17
GTCTGCGTACCGGAAACCTCTATTGGCAGCTCGTTTCGCTCAACCGATCTTACGTCTTACGGCTTCGATGCCGACTGGGAAGTCGAGCCGCGCTGGAACCTGTGTCTGAGTGGCACGGAAGACGGCAGCACCAGCCAGAAGGTAAAGGCATTTCAAGACTTTTTGGCATCCGATGCGAAAGTGCTGATCTGCACCCATGCGACCTTCCGCTTTGGTTTTGATGCCATTGACAAAGAACAAGGTATTGAAGCCTTCGACAATGTTTTCATCGCTATTGATGAATTCCATCATGTTTCTGCCGCTGACAATAACCGTCTTGGTGAAATTCTGCGCCGTTTGATCACGCGCGAGCAAGCGCATGTCATGGCCATGACTGGCTCTTACTTTCGTGGCGATGCGGTTCCGGTGTTGCGTCCAGAGGATGAAGACAAGTTCACCACCGTCACCTATTCCTATTATGAACAGTTGGACGGCTATGAGTTCCTAAAATCGCTCGGCATTAATTATAGTTTCTATAAAGGAAACTATATCAATGGTTTGCCTGAAGTGCTCGATACTGATCTCAAAACCATTATTCATATTCCGCATCGCGGATCAGCTGAAGCTTTTGATGATAAGTATGGCGAGGTGGGGCGCATTCTCGATCTGATCGGCAAACATATTGGCCGTGAACCGGAGACGGGCTTTGATCTGGTTGAAACAACAGACGGGCGCGTCCTGAAAATCGCCGATCTGGTCGATGACGGGCCAGAGCGCGATATCGTCAAAGCCGCACTATCGCGTGAAATAAAAGCAAAAGACGGCAAACGTGACGATAAAGCCGACCGTGAAAAGGTGGATGTAATCATTGCGCTGGGCATGGCCAAAGAGGGCTTTGACTGGGTCTGGTGTGAGCATGCCCTGACCATTGGCTATCGTGCATCGCTGACCGAGATTATCCAGATTATCGGGCGCGCCACACGCGATGCGCCGGGCAAACTAACTGCGCGCTTCACCAATCTGGTTGCAGAACCCGGCGTTGAAACCGGCCTTGTTGCAGATGCCGTCAACGATATGCTCAAGGCCATATCAGGCGCTCTCTTAATGGAGCAAGTATTGGCTCCGAATTTCAAATTCTATCGTCGCGAAGATGGTGACATACGCGATCCGATCAGCGTTGATGGTCAGGGCACAGTTACCATCGGCATCAAGGGCTTGATGGAGCCACCTACAGATCGCGCACGCGATATTTGTGAAAAAGACATGCATGAGCTGGTTGCCAAAGCCTGTCAGGCGATGGATCGACGCACAGTTGCACCGGATGTTGCGCCCGAAGTCGCCAACCAAATGGTGCTGACCGAAATCATCGAACACAGCTATCCCGACCTGAATGCAGATGAGACCGAAGCCATTCGCCAAGATCTTGCAGCGCGCATGAATATTTTAACGCTGACACGCCGGGAAGCCGAACAGGGCTTTGCAGAAACATCGGTCGATTATGATAGCGCTGGTCGTGATAATGACGACAACGACGCATCGCCGAACACGCTCTTGAGGCTGGTGAAGAAATTTATCAATGTGCAGGAACTTGACATTGATTTGATCGACAGTGTCAACACATTCAAAGAACGCTTCGAGATTGCTTCTAAGGCGCTCGATGCGTCAATCTTGCAGCACATCCAGTCTGCAATGGTTGCCCAGCGCATTCAGATGACTGACGACGAAGCGCGCACCTTATGGCCACGGATAAAGCGTTTTCGGGCGATTGAGGGCCGTGAACCAAACGTACATTCTGCTGATGCTCTCGAAAAGAGAATGGCTGAAGCGCTTGCCTGGTTAAAAGCCAAAAAAGCTGAAGCTTTACGCGCCCAAATGGTGAACTAAACCATGTCACCACGCCCTAGTCTTGATGACATTTTTAATGAGCCTGATGAATTCGGTCTACTCGATGTCCGCTCTAAAGCACGCGCTGGTCAATCCACAGATGATGAGCGCAACGTCGCAATCGTCCATCAAACCAACGCTTTCTTCGAAAGCCATCGCCGTCTTCCTGATGGCAATGCAGATGATCATTATGAAATGCGACTTGGCACGATCTGGGAAAAGATTTCAGCCAATCCGACAGAGGCGATGCATGCAGCCGATACGCATGGCTTGCTGCAAAGTTTCAATCTAAGAAAAACGGAACGAACTCTTAGCTGGCGCGATGACGTAGCAGCCGATGAAATTCCGGCTTCACTTGATGATATTTTCGGTGAGGATGGCATTGACGTGGATGCAGATCATCTCTCAATCCGCAATATAACCCCTGCGGCTATGCGCAATGTGCCTGACCACCGAGCCGAAAATCGCCCATGCCGGGATTTTGCCAGTTTTGCAGATCGTTTTGAAGAGATACAGGAAGCCCTCGACAGCGGAAAGCGCGTTGCCACTATTGTGGAAGACCGAGCAATCATCGAACCCTTTGAGGGCGATTTTTTCATTCGCAATGGGTTGCTCGCCTATATTGCTGAAAAGACAGAAATGACATCGCGAGGTGGATCACGCGATCATCGTCTGCGGATAATATTCTCTAATGGTACAGAAAGCGATCCGCTGATGTCTTCATTCCGCAAATCGCTAAATGAGGACAAGACTGCCCGTGTCATCCAACGCGAAGGCCTTGGGCCGCTCGATAAAAAGTGGCAATCAGACAGCCCTGACATTTCTGGCACAATCTACGTTGCAAGGAGCCTTTCGAAAGATCCGGCAATAGCTGAAGTCAGCAACATTTTATACAAAATCGGGGTCACATCGCAGGATGTCAAAAGACGCCTAGCCGATGCACGCAATGATCCGACATTCCTGATGGCACCGGTTGAGCTCGTTGCAACTTATGAACTTAAAAACCTTGCGCGTTCTAAAGTCGAGGAGTTGCTACATCGCTTTTTCGAAGCTGCGAGGCCTGCTGATTTATTTGTTACAGACCGATTCGGCAAAAAAATCCGTCCACGCGAATGGTTTTACGTGTTGCCAGAACATGTGAGCCAAGCAGCCAAACTCATTCAAAATGGAATGCTGCATGAGTGTTATTATGATGTGCAGTCGCAGCGAATAGTTAAAAAGTCCGCTTAAACGACTCGCTCCAATTTGAATTGCTATATGAATGGTCGTCCCTCATGATTTATCCAAGACGCACCGTTTGTTAGAATATCTGCTTTGCGCCACGACCGACCAGCCCTCTGCGTTCATATTCGAGTTTGTCTACTTAGGGGGGGCGCAGGCAGACAGTCCGATGTCCGGTTATCGATAGGCAAAAGCAGACATCAAAAAATCTGGTGCCGCGCTCCGATTTCGGCCCAAGGCCGGCGATGCTGATCGCATGGAATATAAGAGTACCGACAGGTACTGGCATTAGACCGGTCGCAATCAATGCACAATAATCGCTCATTTTGGCTCGCCGATTTTTTTGGAACAAGCTATGGTTACCTCGCGGAAGTGGGGTGAGCGATGTATATCGAAAAGGTCAAAATCAAGAATTTCAAATGCTTTGAAGGTTGGTTCGAGGTTGATTTCAATCAGGGTGTCAATATCATCGTTGGCAACAATGAGGCCGGAAAATCCACACTGCTCGAAGCGATCCATCTATGCCTGACGGGCATGCTGAATGGGAAATATCTTCGCAATGAACTATCTCCCTATCTCTTTAACAGGAATATCGAGCGGGCGTATCTGGAGAGCCTCACCACGAAAGCCCCACTACAACCGCCGGAGATACAGATTGAGCTATTTCTTGACGGTGATGGCGATGCACTGGAAGAACTTCGTGGAAACTGCAACTCCGAGAAGAACGACAAGGCGCGTGGCCTCCTTTTCTCAATCGAGTTCGATAAGAAATACGACGGCGCCTATACCGAGTTGCTGAAGGGCAAAGAGATCAACTCGATACCCTTGGAATTCTATCAGGTACAATGGTCGGAATTCTCCCGCCAACCGGCAATGGCACGCACCATCCCTGTCAAGTCGGCCTTCATAGATTCAACTAGCATGCGTGTGCAGAGCGGGTCGGATATGTACATCTCCCGCATCGTCAGAGAGTTTTTGGACGACAAGGAACGAGTTGCGATATCCCAAGCCCACCGCAAGCTGAAAGACGCTTTCAAGGCCGACGGCAATGTGAGCGCAATTAATGAAAGATTAGCGGAGGCGGCGAAGATCAGCCGAAAAAAGGTCAGCATCTCGGTCGATATGTCGTCTCATAACGCCTGGGAAAACAGCCTCATGACTTATATTGAGGATGTGCCCTTCCACTATATAGGCAAGGGTGAGCAGTGCATCATCAAAACGCGGCTCGCGCTGAGCAGCAAAAAGAATAGCGAAGCCACCGTTTTGCTGATCGAAGAACCGGAAAACCACCTCTCGCACTCGAAGCTCAACCAGCTCATCAGCGATATCAGTACCGACAATAGCGGCAAGCAGGTCATCATCACCACGCATAGCAGCTTCGTCGCGAACAAACTTGGACTGGACCATCTGATCCTGTTACGGGAAGCGAAGGTCACACGGATCAAAGATCTGGACGCGAGCGACTTTTTCCATAAGCTGCCTGGCTATGACACGCTGCGTCTCGTGTTGTCGCAGAAGTCGATCCTTGTAGAGGGCGATGCGGACGAGTTGGTTGTCCAACGGGCCTACATGGATACCTACGGGGGAAAATTGCCGATCGATGACGAGATTGACGTCATCTCGGTCGGCCTTTCGTTCCTGCGTTTTCTCGAACTGGCGAGGGCGCTGAAAATCCCCGTTGTGGTCGTAACCGACAACGACGGGGATACTGTTGCGCTTGAAAGGAAGTACGCCAAATACAAGGACGTCGATCATATCACAATCTGTTATGACCCTGTGGTGGATAAGGGCGACTTGGATCTCGGCGGCAAGCCTTTCAACTATAACACCCTTGAGCCGAAGCTGGTCAAATCCAATAGTGTTGAGACTTTCAACAGGCTGTTCGGTACCAAGCATGATCTCGATAACCTTCATCGTTATATGAAGAACAACAAGACCGAGTGCGCGCTGGCCATTTTCTCGGCGAAGGCGAAAATCAATTATCCGAAATATATTCTGGATGCGATCGCCTAATGATGGGACCGAATAAGCTCGTCATTGCCGCCGCAGGCTCGGGGAAGACCACCTACCTCGTCAGGCAGGCGCTTGCGGTTGAACAAAAACGAGTCCTCATCACCACCTACACGGAATCGAACGAAGAAGAGATCCGGCGCAAATTTTTCGAAATCAATGGCTCCGTTCCGCGTAACGTGCGTATCCAGACCTGGTTCAGTCTGCTGATCGAGCACGGCATCAAGCCCTTTCAAGGCAAGCTGTTCGATTGGGATGTCGCTGGCATGCTTCTGGTTTCGCAGAGATCCGGTTTTCGCGGGCGCGACCGGCAAGGCCGTCCCATGTATTGGGGTGAGGAAGATTTCAGACGCTGCTACTTCGACGGTCGAAATCGCGTGTATTCAGACAAATTGTCGAGGCTGATGATAAGGTGTAACGAGGCATCTGACGGTGCTGTCATCGAGCGGCTTTCCCGTATCTATCCCTTTATTTTCGTAGATGAGGTGCAAGATCTGGCAGGCCACGACCTCGACATTTTGGTAGCGCTCTTCCAAAGCCGCGCCGACGTCGTCATGGTGGGTGATCCCCGTCAAGTCACCTATGTGACTCATCTGGAGGCTCGCCTTAAGAAGTACAGGGATGGCGGCATTGCCGACTTCATTCGGGCGGAGCTTCCCCGAAGGGTAACCTGCGATATTGATGTTACCAGCCTCATGACATCTCACCGAAATAGCACCGCTATCTGCGAAGTGTCGTCGAAGCTCTATCCAAAATTAGCTGCTATGACCGCTTGCAAATGCCCCGACTGTAGGCAACCAACCCCTGTTGATGCAGGTCTTTTCATCGTCCGGCGAAAGGATTTGCCCCGTTATCTCGAGACAAGGCGACCTGTGCAGCTCCGATGGAGCTCGAACGTTAAGATCGCATCTCCCGATCTGCCGGTGCTAACGTTTGGACGGTCAAAGGGCCTAGGTTTCGACCGCGTCATTATTTATCCCACCAAAGAAATGATGGACTGGCTGAAGAATGGCCAATCGCAGTTGAAGGCCGAAACCCGCGCAAAACTCTATGTCGGTCTCACCCGTGCGAGGCATGCGGTGGCAGTGGTATACGACCCCGCCGATGGGGAGGCCGTTGCAGGGTTTACTGTTTTCGAGTAGGGAAATCGCCGAAACATGTTTCCGGAGCCACCTCTATGCTAGAGGCACCAACCGCGAACTGCCCTAGTCAGTAGTAATTGTCCGCTTTCAGGAGATTCAAGTTAAGGGCTCAACGGCCACAGTAGACGCGAAGCCGTCCTTCGTTCCGTCCCGCTAGACGGCAAATTGGGGCCTTTTCCAGCCCGTCCGCTCTATCGCACGTCGTGATCATCATAGTAGTCCTCGGGCTCAAACACTTCGACATCGCCAAGTTCAAGGTCGATGTTGTTCAGGTCGATTTCACATGACTCGAATTCGATCTCCTGATCCTCGCCTCCCAGATCGTGCAACCTGACCGTGACCGTAGCGCGAATATCATGCGTTTCGTCCACTTCGACCGTTCGTCCGCCCATGCTGATTGATTCCCGATCGATGCTGTCCCAAACAGAGAAATTCAGATCGACATGAATGCGCAAGTCGATCTGGAGAGGCAGACTCAGGACAGCGGTTACAACACCTTGCCCATCGGGCTCGCTGGTCTCGATGATGTCGACATCGGCATTGTCTGCCCACTCGACATTTCGTAACTCAGGGCCATAGGGAATGGCCTCCATTTCACCTGACGTTGCATATCCGTTCACATCGACATCAAGATTGGTGACCACGCCTTCTAGTTCGTTCCGGATTTCAGCACGACCATCGCTATCTGCTGCAAGCCAGCCCAAAATCGACTGCCTGACTACGAGCGGTGGATCATTGAGGAGCGCCAGCGCTGTTTCGATTTCCGGAACGAGATAGAGGCGCTGCGATTGTTCACAGAATTTTCGCCAGTCACCGTCTTTGGACACGACCAAGAATGATGTTTCGCGTACACTGGCAGTCGCCTCCAAAGCATGAAGCGCCAAAGCGTCGGGGAATTCGTCTTTCTTCTTGCCCGTACCAAACGGCGCTTGCCCACTGAAGTAGCCGTCAAATATTTCCTTGGTCGTGACTAGGTCCTCATCCGAAAGAATTTCACATCCGGTGTCCTGAACGTATTGCGCCAACCGCGCCTGAGCTGCTGCATTAGCGGTCTGCGTCCCAGTGATTTGATCCAGCAACTGATCTCTGGTGGGCTGGGCCGTTTCAAATGCAAAGAGAGCCTCTCCGATCGCCTTGCGAGCAGTACGGAGGGCATCTTCGGCTCTTTTCTCCAGATGGCCAAGAATCTCTTTGGCCACGGTTCCAGACAGTAGGAAATCGAACGGCCTGCTGTTGAGGATCGCGACAGTTGCAAGCGGGGCGGCGCTAAGCTGGAGGCCTTTCTCGTCGAAAATATTGGTGTCAATCGTCAGCGCTGAGATTGTTTGATTCCGCAACAAGTCGAGTAACTCATTTTCTGGCGGGATAGGCATTAGGTCCGCTTTCAAACTGGGTGAGCGTCGGATAAGTCATCAGCGTAACAACAAGCGTCTGGGGTGTCTACAGAACTCCCAGGCATTCGCTTCTTTCCTGAATGATACCTCGGCCTGATGCTAGTGCTTCGCTACGTGAGCCGCCCTAGCCTGAGCTTCATGTAGCTATGTCAGATCACAGTTACGTCAGACCGCTTTCGGCATACGCCTTCCCGTTTCGGTCATTCGGCTAGTTCCACGCGACGCCCGAAAACTGTCGTTCTTTAATTCGCGAGGAAGACCTGGACCGAGGTCCAGAAAGCAATGGCTGCCATCCGCCCTGCTGAAGTCTTTCGAAGAATACGACGACCCTTTGACCGTGCGAATCTACTTTTTCCAAAGGATTCGGTACCGCTGACATCTTCGTGACGCGCCGCGCCCTATAGCCGATAGAGAGAAACTTACCGTAGATCAGTGCTGAAACCGCTTGTGTTATCCTTGCTATTCTGTCTACTGAAGGGCGGCTTGCGGATAGATTTTACTGTGGGGGTTCTTCACAGGTGAAAGCAATACGGCCTCAACGCTACCTACAGAGAGCCGGCAAGAATATGATGATATCGTCAACAATACGCTAAATCGCGTAGGAGTATCCGCAAGCCACACTATGACAGTCCTTTCCGAAAAGCTGGAGAAGTATAAGAAGGCGGAAGATATTACCGACCTTGCGAAGCTTCTTGAGTTGAAACCATCTCACATCTCATACGCGCTATATAAGCTTGATAAAGCTCCCCAGCCTCCAAAGTACACTGAATTTACTGTGCCTAAACGGAATGGAGGCGTTCGCACGATCAAAGCGCCGCATCCGGCGCTCAAGGCTATTCAGACACGTCTTGCAACGGACTTGCTCGAAATCGAGCAAATTCTCGAAAAGAGCCGGACGAAGCAACGGGATTGCATACTCGCGCATGGCTTTAAGAAGAAGCTCTCCATTATGACAAATGGGGAAAACCACCGTGGGAGAAGATTCGTCTTCAACGTGGATTTAAAGGATTTTTTTCCGACAATAAACTTCGGCCGCGTACGGGGCTTCTTCATCAAACACAAGGATTTCGAGCTAAAGCCTTACATGGCCACCCTCCTTGCGCAGGCTGCCTGCCATGACAACCAGTTGCCTCAAGGGAGTCCGTGTTCACCAGTCATCTCCAACCTCATTGCCAACGTTCTGGACATCCGGCTCAACGAACTCGCCCACCGTTATAATTGCACCTATACCCGGTATGCCGACGATATAACCTTCTCGACCTCCGAGAAAACTTTCCCGGCGGCCATAGGGTTGCGCAAGGCCGGAAGTGTCAACTCATGGGAAGCTGGTGCGAAACTTGTAAAGGCAATCAAACGAGCTGGTTTCGAACTGAACAGTGTCAAAACCCGCATGCAATTCGACTACTCACGGCAAGAAGTAACGGGTGTTATTGTCAACCAAAAAGTGAATATCCCTTCCGACTATTACGCCACCGTTGCGGCCATGTGCCACCATCTGTTTATGGATGGAGAATGCTTCATAATGGCCAACGGCGTGAAACAGCCTTTGGCACGTAATAAGCTTCGTGGCCGCCTCGCGTACATCTATCAGGTCCGTGGAAGAGGTCCTGCTGGCAAACCGTCATCAGAAGATGTCGAAGAAAAACCGAAGGGTGGCAAGCTGTGGGCCAGCTCAAAGCTTTTCGAGAAGTTTGCGGACTACGTAGACCTCTATGGAAATGAGCGCCCGGTACTTTTATGCGAGGGAGTGACAGACAATATCTATATCAAGTCTGCACTCCAAGCTCTCGCACCAAAATACCCGACCCTCACAAACCCTACCGGAAACCTGAAGGTTAAACTTTTCAAGTACACCAAAACCTCAGCGGCGCTGCAGCAATTGAGTGGAGGTACCGGCGAGTTGTTGAAACTTGTAAACACGTACGCCGGCCGTGTCAGAAAATTCAAAAGCGGCGGGAAACAGCCGCTCATCATCATCGCAGACTCTGATGTGGGATCTAAGGATCTCTTCAAAGCAGTTGAAAGCAAGAGCAAGAAGGCAATGGGCTCTCAGTCTTGGTATCACCTTGGATTAAATCTTTATGTGGTGCCCATTCCAAAGAAAGGTATGGATGAGACCCCTATTGAGAGGCTTTTCGACGAGGCGCTTCTCAAGACAATTTACGATGGCAAACAATTCAACGATACCAATGCCGACAAGGACGGCAGCAAATTCTATGGCAAGAAGGTCTTCGCGACAAAGGTAGTCGCCGCGAACAAAGCAACCGTCAATTTCGGCGGGTTTGAACCACTGCTAGATGCGATTGCCGAGGTGATTGAGCACCACAATGCAAAGGTGCACTCCGTTCCCGTACCTACGCCTGTCGCCGCCATAGTCTCCTGACCTCAGTCTTTTGTTGTGTTGTTAGGTACGTGATCGGCTTGTAAGTCTGGAATGCAGGCGCGTTGCTGTCGAAGTGTTACGCCCCACCTGAAATGGCTACTATTACAATTCGTCGACCCAGAAGCGGACTGTCGGCTACCCGCCCCGAGTTGGACATTCTGCCTCAGAAGGCGAAGGGCTGCTTTCAGAAAACGCCACACTGGTTTGCTTGGCGGAAATTGCGCAGAGCCGACACACGTCGCGAATTGAGTGGAACCATCTCGCTACACCGTTATAATCAGTATGTGGCAAGCTTTACGTTCAAGGTGCAACGCCCTCCAGACGCACTTCGCCGATATTGTTTATAACATCTTGTACATAATGCCGCAGCTTTACATAAAGCGGACGTTCAATTTTATTTCAGGCAAATATCTGGCACATTTCAAAATGTTGGTATATTTGTTGGTACAATGGAAAAATCAAAACATAATAATGCTTTTTAAACAATTATTTAGCAGACAATGAATAGTCCTCTTCTGCACCATTTACAAGTCTTCAGACCACTACCAAGGTCCAGAAGCACCCCAAAAAGCCCGCGCAAGCGGGCTTTTTTGTTGTCACGGTTGTTGGTATGACGTGCTTTCTGACCGTTTTTGCAGAAAGCGTTGCTAGCAATGGCGCTTATCTATCCACAGTCCGCCGTCAACGCTTCGCAGCCGTATCTCGCGGGCGAAGTAAACGGCAGCTTTAATCGACAACGAGTTCCTCTCCACCGCTCTTCATCTTAGATCCCCTGCCGAGTACCCGAAGGGTGACACGTAGAATTTTGCCGGATTTATTCTGAAATCCAAGCGCAGCGATGTTTTGCTACTCGCTGAAGCGCTTTTCCCTGCCCGACCACATCAAGCAATAAAAATGCAGAGCTTCGAGTGCAAAGCTGGAACATCCGGCAACGTTCCGGGTTAGGTCTTCATCAAAGCGAACACCCCAATCTAACGAAAGAGGAGACGAAGATGGACAAGACCTTTCCCACCCCACCTTTCGACACGCCCCATCAGCCCAGGCCAGGACTGACGGAAAAAATGGACCCACGGCCTGATCATGGCGAACAAACCTATAAGGGCTCGGGCAGGCTTGAAGGGCGAAAGGCCATCATTACTGGCGGCGATAGTGGCATCGGTCGCGCGGTCGCCATCGCCTATGCGCGCGAAGGGGCGGATATCCTCATCGTTTATCTCGAAGAAGATAGCGACGCGATAGAGACCAAGGCACTTATTGAGGCTGAAGGACGCAAGGCCGTGCTCATGAAGTGCGACATACAACACCCAGCCACTTGTCGCGAGATAGCTGAACGTGCGGTGAGCGAACTGGGCGGCATTGATATTCTGGTTAACAATGCCGCGCATCAGGCGAGTTTCGCCGAGCTGGAAGACATTTCAGACGAAGAGTGGGATCTCACCTTCCGCGTTAATATCCACGCCATGTTCTATCTTACCAAGGCGGCGCTTCCGCACCTCAAACCTGGTGCCTCCATTATCAATACGGCGTCGATCAACTCAGACATGCCTAATCCGAGCCTTCTGGCCTATGCGACCACCAAGGGCGCTATCCAGAATTTCACTGCCGGGCTTGCGCAAATGCTCGCCGAAAAGGGCATCCGTGCCAATTCAGTGGCGCCGGGACCGATTTGGACGCCGCTGATACCTTCCACGCTTCCGGAGGATGCGGTGGAAAGTTTCGGCACACAGACCCCGATGAATAGACCCGGCCAGCCTGCCGAACTTGCCTCCGCCTATGTGATGCTTGCCGACCCGATTTCGAGTTATACTTCGGGTGCCACGATTGCCGTCACGGGCGGTAAGCCCATTCTCTGATACCGTCTGAAAATGGGAATAGAGCGTCGGCTCACCGCCGTGGATCTCTTTCAAGCGCGTATTGGCGTTTTGAGGATAGCGAAACGTGTGGAGTCGGTGGCCGGTGACAGTTCGTCCCAAACAAGCGGGATGGAAATGGCAGCGGCAATTTCCTCGTGGTCAAAGCTCACACTTCCCCGATGAGAGTTCATAGGCTTTCATTCGCCTGTTCTTCACGCGGCACGGACGGACGCGCCTTGCTATCGACTGGTTCATGGCTAAGAGCGTTTCCGGTCTTGCGATTGAGAAGATGAAGAAACACGTTCTAATGTAGAGGCGGCCATATAAAGGGGAATAGGGCACAGAATCTGACCGATTTTCAACGGGCCTTTCCAGTTTGCGCGTGGTGCCATTGAGCGCTGCTCCGTATCATCGCTGACATGAATTGTTGAAATTTCGCGTATCAGGAAAACTCCGGCTCAAGCGATATGTTCGCGCGGTATCAACCCGTTTACGGCCAATTATTGGCCAGGATCGATCAAGGCGATGCCGAATTCAGGCCGAAGTGTCCGCCGCATGGTATTTACATTCTCTCGAATAATGACTTCAAGCGTCGGGGTTACGGTCGCTTCAATCAGATGCCCGCCTCGCGTCTCACCATTGCGCAAGCCCAGAACCGCATGAAGATGCAGGCCCGGAATACCCTTTTCATCAAGTGCGCAATCACCAAGCAGGCTTAAAACCTCGCTCTGTTCCTCGACCGGAATATGCTCGTATTCTTGACTTTCCAGATCGAAGAACCCGAGCGTTGCCCGACGGAAGGCACCGATGGCACTGACGGAGGCGGCAGTGAGTTGTTGCGCACGCACAAAGCCTGTCAGGGTCGAAGCCACTTCCTCGCCGGGATCCAGCACAACGACATAGGTGCGCTGCGCGTCGGTTTCGCTGAGAAGCTTGGATTTCATTGCATTTCTCCTGTCTTTTGATCTCTATATGGAACCGGCGGCAGGCTAAAAGCTTTCACAAGTATACAAACCATCTGCTCCTCGCAAAGTTCGGCGAGTTTGGAGACAGGAAGCTGCGGGATGACCAAGAACACCCCAAAGCCTGGGGCCGACCGGCCAGAAGCCGAAATGGGAAGGCCTGCCGAAAAACCGCTCAAGCAGTTATCCTAGCCCAACATAGGATCGGCGTTACATCGCAGGCCGATCAGGATCGGAGGGCCCGGGCGATGGATGTTCCGGGATCGGTAGTGGCGGAAGTTGCTCGGGTTCGTCCGGACTGAATGGTTCTTTCTCCGGAACCGGAATATTAGTAGGCTCTTCCGGCGGCTTTTCGGGCTCGATATCGGGACGCTCCTGTGGCTCTTCTGGATCGCCGTTCAGGAGGAAGCCTGCGGCTCTATTCAAAGAATATTTCGAAACCAGTTCTGGCATGAATCTTGTCCTTTTAAATGGCTTGGAAGGTGCAATGGTTTCGGCCGCGCAAATGTTCCGGTTATCGAAATTATTCTCTGACAGTTGCCTTGCCGTGTGCGTTATGTCCGCATTTTCTACGGCCTGCCATCTTATGTGGCATGGACATCGCTAATATTAATGCGCGTCATGGCGCGCATTAATATGTCCGTATCCATATAAGGCACATTACATTCCGGTTTCCCGATTTTCGCCCATATCTGGACGATTACCGGTCACGGCAGCAAAAAGCATTTTCGCTGTGGCGGTTATCTTTCCAGGTCCATCCCAGAATTCGGCATGCGCGGGTGAAACGACGATCAGACGGATGTTGGGATCAGTTTCTGAATCCCACCAGGCTTTAGCGAATGGCGTCCAGAGTTCTTTAATTTTCGCTCTGTCGTTCGATATCTGTGCGTTGCCCACAACCAGCAGATAGTCATTTGCGGGTTGGTCGGAAAATGTCAGCTGCACCTCTGCGGGACTGCTCAGATCGGTGACCTTATCGCTGCTTGCGTCGGCCAGAAAATAGATAACCCCTTCATCCTTTCGCACGATGGGGGACATCGGGACTTGATTTCCATTCCATCCATAAAAGCAAACGCGGTTTGCTTCTGCAATCTTCCAGGCTTTTTGCGGGTCTGTGTCGGTCATAGATTTTCTCCTGTTCCAATCATTAACGACACGCTTTTGCTTATGTTCCAATCAAGCCGATATCGGTCAAAGAAAAGCGGCATATGCCCACCGAGTTCGTTTCGTTCGATACATTGCGAAGCCGGCCAAGTATGGGTGCTTCTCCGGTTTAGGTAATCTCACTGCGAAAAAAGTACTTTCTGACCGGCACTGATGTGTGAGTAAGCAAGGAACAAAACTTCCTTGTTCAGGGTTAAGGCTATGAGGTGGCGCGTCGTGTCAACCGGACATGACAGGGATGGTGAACGCAGGAATTTTTCCGGTTTCTTCTTGCGGCCAACGAAACGGCAGACGAGCGCCCTACCTGTCCGGCACGTCCCTCAACTTAGCCTCACGCGAGGTTACTAACGACAGCACGAGGCTGCATAGCAGCTTCGTGCCATTTAGAATTTCACTTTACGGAATGACACCAGGAGGAACCGATGTCTTTTAAACGATCTTGGGTAGCAGCTGTTAGCTTTGCAATAGCTTCGGTCTCGATATCACCCGTTGCTGCCATGCCCGGCAACCAATCAGTTTCGGCGATGACCGATATGACGCAAGTCCAGCAGGTACAGCATAGAAGAAAAAACTTCGATAATCGGCGCGGCCACTATAAACGCTCACGTCATGATGGCTGGCACAATGGCCATCGCGGTTATAGGAATCATCGTCGGGGCTACAAGCGCCATTCAGACGGATGGTGGTATCCATTGGCAGCATTTGGAGCTGGTGCTGTGATTGGTGGCGCGATGAGCAATCAAGGACCGGCAGCCCGCGGTATGGATAACCGCCACTATCAATGGTGTTCATCCCGATATCGAACTTACCGCGCTTCGGATAACACTTATGTCCCCCGTGTCGGTCAGCGTGCAATATGCAATTCACCATACAGCTAAGCAATATTTTGCTTATTAAAGACAAAAGAAGCCCGGTTCTCGCCGGGCTTCTTCATTCTTGACTGATGGGGGTCTTACTTTCGATAGGCCAAACCACCCCAGATACGCCCTTCATCACGGTGGCGTCCACCATGAACGGCACCGATATAGGCGGCGACTGCAGCAACAAGAGCCGAAGCTGCAAGCAGAAATGCCGTCAGAATTCCGGCAATACGTGTTTTTTCCGCAATGTCAGCAGCTTTTTCCTTGGCTTCTTTTGCCGTATTCTCCGCCTGTGTCTTCAGGTCTGCGATCGCTTTCTCCGCTTCGTCGACTTTCTTTTGAGCCTCTTCTCGCGTTGCCTGAACACGTTGGACCGCCTCATCGGTACGCGTCCGTGCCTCTTCAGGGCTTAAGCCGGTGCGAACCGAAACCTCGTTGCTGATCCAGGTTCGGTCTGAGTCAGAAATTTCTCCCGTGCGCAAAAGGTTGGCTAAGATGCCTGTAACCTGGCGCTGAGAAGAAGCAACATCAGATGCATTCGGCGTTTGATTATCAGCTCTAAACAGGGTGTCCGTAAAATAGTCCAAAGGATTGTTTTTCAGACCCTCAGGCAGCATCTGCTCAACGGAAGGAGCTGCTGCCTGACCGGCACCTTGTGCGACGCCTCCTACAGCCGAACCCGCGCCAGATATCACCCCACCTGCGAGCTGCCCTGCACCCTGCGCGGTCGCACCAATAACAGTGCCAGTAGCTTCGACGGCGGTCTGAGCTGCATTACCGACTGCTTTCGCGCCACCCGAAAGCAAGCTCGCGGCCATAAGCCCAGAAGCAAGCGTACCCAAACCCCAAACCACCAGACCGTTCAAACCATCACGCACAGTGGTTTCGTCTCTTGTGGCAGTTCCTGCAGGGCGGCGCATGCGACCGGTAATGTAACCGCCCAACATATAAGAAGCGACCATCGATATGATCACGAACAGCGCCGTAACGACCATCCACACGACACTGATTTCACCGCCCTCATCGATAGAGACCGAGTTGAGGCCTAGGCCACCAGCAAAGGTCGTCAAGACAATAGCCACGCCTGCTGCCACGGTTGCACCAGCAAAAATGGCTGCCCAGTCAACATAGCCACGGTCGGGGGTGCTTTGTACAATATCTTGCTCAACCATTAGCGCAATCCCAGAAAAGAGAGGATAAAGAGGACGATTACGACAAGTCCGACCAAGTAAATAATTGAGTTCATGCTGGAAAACCCTCCGTTGGAACAGCTATCGTATATTTTTCCGCGCGATGGATATCGCTGCATATCAACTCGCCGGGACCCAAAAGGTTTCATTGGTGTTCAATCTGTCGAGAAATGTCTGATATTCCTTTCTGATCACGATCAGCCTGAGATTCGACTTTCGGAACCAAGCCTAGCGCTGTGCCGTTGTGTGAATGAATTGTAATTGGAGTTAGGCAGTGACTAGGCAGAACTCGACCGGACCCACCAGTATTGTCTACGATAGAGATCGCCGCTTTTTACAGTCCACGAAAGCAGCGAACAAGCACCGTCCGTCCATGACGGTAAAATCCGGCACTGGTGGTCGCAGGCCACGACTAACGCCAATCGAAGCAAGAACCGATCATTGGACGATGCTGCGATATATCGCTCTTCATGCGCTCGGCGGGATGATTATTGGTACCGCTATCGGCACTGCATTGATATCATGCGATATAGGTGATCTTGGCACCAGAATTGCACGTGCTGCCAATCCGGTTTTGCCAGTTTTTTTAATCCTCGCGCCTCTTGCGACGCTTTTTGGAGGCGCGGCCACTGCATCCGCCATCATCATCATGGCCTACGAGAAAAAGTACGATGATACAGATGATAACCAAGTTGACGGTCGTCGCTGAAGTCCTTGCTGATTTTTGACTTGGCGGCTTAATGGCGCGGCTTTGCTCGCAAATGACTCTAAGACAGTAGTGGAACGAGACCCGTTTTCTTCAAATATCCCGGACACTATTCTGTTTGGCTTGGAGAGGTTGGCGCAGCCTAAATTAAGGGCATGGATAATGGTCGGTTGCTTGCCGCAACGCATCCACCTCAGCTAAAAGCCTTACTACAATAGCAATCCTAGGCCATTAAACCCTGAATACGTTCTAATAGTTCTTTCGAAACAGCTATGCCGTCGCGCGCACTTTGCTCCCGGATTTTATAGCGTCTCTCACCTGGAACGCGCGCTGATTGAGCGGCAAAGCCAGCAAATAGTTTTTCTGCCTGCGCATCACCGTTTGCTCCGCCTAAAATCTCCGGCGAGAAAGCCAAAAACAGTTCCCCATGGCAAGGAGCGGCATCAGCCCCCTGGTCAAACTCCTTAGACATTTGGCTCGTTCTATCCCCAATCATGGGACCGGCGAGCAGTTCAATCATGGTCGCGATTGCCGAGCCTTTGTATCCACCGAACGGAAGCATTGCTCCGGCCAACACCTCTGCCGGATCGGTTGTGGGTTGACCGTTGCTATTCACGCCCCAACTGTCCGGTATTTCCTTGCCGGCAGAGCGATACATCGCAATATCCGCCCGAGCGGCCTCCGTCGTTGCAAAGTCAAATACATAAGGATTTTTGTCATGTCGGGGCCATGCGAACGCGATTGGATTGGTCCCCAACAATCCTTTCGTTCCGCCCGCCGGCGCGACCCACGAATGGGTGGGATTCATCGAAAGGCCTACAAGTCCGGCTTGCGCTATACGTTCAACAAGTGGCCACAGCGCGGTCGAGTGGAAACCGTTATTGACAGCAAGCAAAGCTATACCGAGATGCCGGGCTTTCTCGATCAATGCCACAATGCCTCTTTCAGCGGCCAGGCACGAAAAACCGAACTGAGCGTCAATGCGCACAAAGGCTGGCGAGATGCTTTCGGGACGGGGATCGGCATTCTTGTTGAACTGCGGATGCGCCATCGTATCAAGTGTTCCCGGTAACCGCTGCAACCCGTGAGACCGGCTACCATCGCGCTGAGTATCTATCAGTATTCCAACCAAGGAATGGACCTGTGGTTCGTTCAATCCCCTTGATGACAAAAAATCGACAGCCAGCGTGACAAGCTTTTTTTCAGGCAACCTGACATCGACGACCATTTATCTCATTCCTGTATATCACGTGTAAGAAATACGACGCCAATCTTCCACGGCACTATATATCCATTGCCCGCGCGATTGCGAGCAAGCTTCATCGGACAAAGTCGTGCGTGTGATTGACAATACCCATGCAGAAGGGTGGCAGGACGACATCAAAACGATGATCGCGCTTTAGCAAGCGATTTAGCGGTCCGAAGACAGCAGAACGGAGTGGGGAATTTCGAGGCGTATCGCCAATCCGTCAGGTAAAAAATCCTGCGCTATTCGGCCCCGCAACTGGCTTTTAATGATCGTCTTGAGCAGGCGAGAACCGAACCCCTCTTCACTCGCAGCGATCACCTGTTGATTGACCTTCTCCACCCATTCGATGATCTGATGCTCCTCATCTTTTTCCAAGTTGACGAACAAACCTCCATCGGATCGTGACAGGGCTCCGTATTTCGCCGCATTGGTTATGAGTTCATGGAATATCAGTGCAATGGATGTGGTAGAGCCTGCATCTAGCTCGAAGTCTTCTCCAGTGATCGTTATGGGCCCGTTCTCGTCATTATGATAAGGCGCGAGCAGTTGCCTAAGGAGGTCCTTAAGCGCAATTGTTTTTCTTTCAGAGTTGCTGCGGATCAATCCGTGAGCACGGTGCAAGGCATCAAGACGGCTGCGTATCGTGTCCGCAAGCGGCATATGTTCAGGGAGGTCCCGAGCCGACAGGCTGACGAGCCCGTTAACAAGTGCAAACAGGTTCTTGATCCGATGATCAAGTTCATGGGACACCAGTTCTCGCTGTTCTTCCAATTGCTTGGGCTCGTCGATATCCGACGATGTGCCATACCAACGAACAATTTTCCCCTCCCGGTCTTTCAGGGGAAGTGCCACAACCCAGAGCCAGCGATAAGAGCCGTCTTTATAGCGGAAACGATAATCAATATCGTAGTTCTTCCCAGTCGCCAGACACTCTTGCCAAGCTTCAGCAACCCGAGCCCGATCATCGGGATGAACAAGTTCATGCCACATGGTCAGATCAATATCTTCCGGCTTCAGGTTCGTAAATTCGCTCCACCTCTTGTTGAAATAATCATGCTTACCTGACGCATCTGTGCTCCAGATTATCTGAGGGATAGACTCTGCAAGAATATCGAACCGCAAATTGCTTTGCTCGAGGGCCGTAGCCGTTTCCACCTGCTCGGTAATATCAGAAACAATACCTGCATATTGGATTATCCGCCCCTGTTCATTTCTGACCGGACGACCCGAAATGACAAGCCAACGCATCCCCCCATCAGGTGTCACTGCGCGGTAGCGACACCGATATTCTGTCCCTGTCCCGATTGCATGATTAAGATCACTGAGTAAACGATTATGATCTTCTGGATGAACCGACGCGGCAAGATTATTTGTGCTGTTAAAGCGCTCTTCATTCGCTTGAGAAAATCCTGACATTCCTTGAAATACGCTCTGCAGGTTCTTTAGGCGGGCGTTACGTCCATCCAGCTTCCAGGTCGCCACAATTCCCCCCGCATCCAGTGCGAGTTCCATGCGCTGATGTGAGCGCTCAATCGCGTTGTGAGCGCGCATGCGTTCTGTGGTGTCGCTTGCAACCACCAGCACGCCATATATGTCGCCGGCGATATTGGCGATGGGGGTAAGCCCGATACTGAACCATGCAGTATCCAGAAGACCGTTGCGCTTTAATTTGACGGGCTGGTCACGGAAGCTTACGCCTTTGCCCTCATAGCATTCAGCAATCGCATTACGAAAGAAATCGCCTGCTACAGGCAAAACGTTCGCGACAGGTTGACCAAGCGCCAAACTGAAGCGCTCACCCAGCATACCGACGACGGCATCATTCTGGATAACAATCCCCTCTCGACCCGCCAAGACTGCCATCGCTGAGCTCGAAAGAAGGATTAACCGAACGGCCGATTTCAGCTCATCAGGCCAACTTTCAATTGGCCCGAGCGGAGATTGCATCCAGTCATATGCACGGATACGCTGCAGCATCGCATTTTTATCAGTTGCGTCCTGTCCTTCACCACCAAACCGCACAAATAAATGTTCCGGCATTTTCCCT
This sequence comes from Brucella sp. BE17, assembly GCF_039545455.1. Classification (NCBI taxonomy): domain Bacteria; kingdom Pseudomonadati; phylum Pseudomonadota; class Alphaproteobacteria; order Hyphomicrobiales; family Brucellaceae; genus Brucella; species Brucella sp. BE17. The sequence continues at coordinate 1,520,045 of NZ_CP154467.1, forward strand.
CCACTGCCGTATCCCATCGGTTATTCCAAGTTTTCTCCAAGTCAATCTGCAGCAAATGTACTTGTCTGGAGGAACTGGAGCAGAATGGCGTTGGCTGCCCACATGGAATTGCGAGATAGAAAACAACTATTTATCGCATTTGTCCAAGTTTATTTCCTTGGGCGAGATAACGCACCAACCGCAACGCTGACTGCGGTGTCAGGAACAACCGCGATCATCATGCATTAATTGGAAGACCGGGGAAAATCGAATTTCAGGGTCGTCACTCCTGTTCCATGATCGGCGTCAAAGACATCTGTTGCCAACCGCAAAATTCTGAAGGCTTGCCTACGATGAAACGGGCAGCACAATCGGAAAAGCTGAAGGCTGTTTTCGAAAAGCGCAACTCCGGCTCTCGGTTCGGGAAGATGCGGCCAAGTTCTGACGCAATGGCATCAAACTGATACGATGAGACGCTACGCTTTGCGCCTCGATCCGGAATATGGCGGCCTGGTAATGTCTGAGATCAACTTAGCCTTGCCAAGGTGAGCGGCTTAAAACGTCTATAATATGGAACAATCAACGAAACCTGGCGTTTATCGGTGGAGCATCTGAAGGGAGTCGTTGTGCCATATAAGAAAATAATTTCTCATTCCGTCAAACAAGCACTTAATAAACCAGTGCACGGAAATGATAACACGACACTCTATCCACTTGGCACCACGCTTCGACACTTGCTTGACTCGTCGCTACCCAAGAGCAATCTCAGCTTCGAAGAGCATCTTAATCGTCTGGCTGAAGCAGAAAATACGCTTGCTTCTAAGCATAACGGATAAGCTCATTTAACAGAGCGATAGAATACCAGCACCTTCAATTAAGTTTAGTCGTTGGTTTGTGTGCCATTGCTTCCTTAGCAACTTGTCATTGATTGTCGGCCGAAATCAAGACCGGTGCCTGTGGCTCAAGTTAATTTGCGCATTCCCTTAAATTAAAAGGAGACCTTTTATGTCTTCCAATGTTCATACCGTCGACTTTCATGACAACAATCAAGTTTTGCAGCTTATGATGTCACAAGCGGGTTACGTAACTTCACGCATGAAGCCGCTATCGGGTTCCCTTGAGCATCAATCTCGAGTGGTTTTAAAGAATTTCATGTCAGGGGTGATAGCCGGTGGGCACTCATCCGTGTCTCCCTTCCCGTCAGCCACTTCGCCGTTTGGCGCGCCATAAATTCACGGCTGAGCAGGCTCATGCGGCACCCTACTGAAATTTATTTATAAAACTGAAGAAATGATACTGTTATAATATGGATTTATTGCCTTAAATAATATTATTTCACATAATCCTTGACAAGGACGGTATAATTATATAAATATTACCTATCGATATTTTCTTGCTGAGCTTTGCTTATTGTACATTTGGCACCGTACGCTGAACGAACACTCCCTTTAAAAAATCGTTTTACACATCCGTATGCTTTCGCATTCGGTTATCTTTATTGCTATGAAAGGGTTTGTTATGACCACAGGCATAGTTAAATGGTTTAATTCCACCAAGGGCTTCGGCTTCATCCAGCCGGACAATGGCGGCGCTGACGCTTTCGTCCACATTTCTGCCGTCGAACGTGCTGGAATGCGTGAAATCGTTGAAGGTCAGAAGATTGGTTACGATCTTGAGCGTGACATGAAGTCTGGCAAGATGTCGGCCTGCAATCTGCAAGCTGCTTAATGGAATTGTCTCTGATCTTTGACCACGGATGTACTGGCACTGATTGTTGAGACGGTTGAAAGGTCGGGTATGCCCGACCTTTTTTAATTAAAACGCTCAATATAGGGAGCGGTAACAACATAGAGGCTCATATGACAACCCCTAGAGATCATTCTTCGCATATCATCAGCATTATACGACAGAAAGACGCCTTGGAGGTGAAGCAGCCCGATGTTCCCGATGCTCATGGCGTTTCGATAATGCTCTCAAGCGAGTGGTCCAAGCTATCAAATGTACTGATACGGTCAGCAGGTGGCTTATCTAAAATCCGCAGGCGGACACGAAGACCCTCTTAAATACTAAAAAGGAGAGTTCATTATGAATTTGATACTCACCAAAGATACGCTTTTCAAACCAAACCTGTCACGCATGGAAGCCAAAAAAGCTGCCACGGACAAGACAGCGAAAGCCATTCTAATCCAAGAGAAAACAGCGATTGACGCCAAGACCGAACGCTTGAAGGCGGCCAGGATTGCGCGCGATCAAGTCGCTAACTGAACCAGGAGGAGATCAATTGCAGGTACTTGTCCGAGATAACAATGTTGATCAGGCGCTTCGCGTCCTAAAGAAGAAATTGCAGCGGGAAGGCGTCTTCCGTGAGATGAAAGCACGTCGTGCTTACGAGAAGCCGTCGGAAAAACGCAATCGTGAAAAAGAAGCGGCGATTAGTCGAGCGCGCAAGGAAGCTAAAAAGAAGGCTCAGCGCGAGGGACTTCTGCCAAAGCCAAGGCGAAAAGCTCTTTCGGTCAGAGCTGGAAATGCTACGAAGGCATCGCAAACGGTCTGATACCTGGTAAGGTTCACGCTTTAGCCGAAGACGATATTGCGCCGGGTATGCCTATTCGCTTGAATGTGAGCACCCAACCTCCTCTGGTATAAGTATGTTCATTCGCGCAAATACACCAGAACACGCCCCGGCTCTCTATCCCTATTCTTATCAGCTCAATTTGAACCTACCAAAAGCCCTTCTCGATCCAATCTCTCCCGCCGCTTAAAACCAGCTCTGAACAAAAACTCAAACAGTATAATTGCTGGTTAAAATCATCCTCCGAGCTTTTACAAGCAACTGTCTCTCACGCAAAGCGTGTTTTTCGCGTTGAGAACACCAGAAAACACAGACGATCAGAGGACTTCCAAAAGGGCTGAGACAGGGTTAAAACGCCTCGCAACGGCAATTTAGAGGTATTGGCCCTCCCCTTTGGGGGTACGAGCCCCCTCGCATTATTTCCAGATTTAATTTTAGTCACTTCAGAGGCCGCGTTTTGGGAGACATGCCGTAATATCGCTCGGACTGCACCTTCGCCTGAATATCAGCGCGACGGGGCCTCCAATCTCTTGCCGCCGCGCGAATGTATGCTTTCAGTCTGGTTAACAGCACATAGCCGTCTCTAGCCTCCAATTTGGCTAGCCGTGTTAATGAGTTGAAGGAGTTCAGCGCGACGTCCGCTCAAATCCTCTCCGCGTGCTGATTGGGCCAATGTTTTGATAGCCCGCCAGTCCATTTTCTCCAGATAAGTAGACTTGCGCAATTTCTGCCCAAAGGCGGCGACAGCGACGGCAAAGCGGGTATCCTCTGAAGCTGCCTCAAGAGAAGGAAGTTGAGCCGCGGCCTCTATCGGCGTCTCAATCAGTGAACTGACATCTCCATCAGGTGCTTTGTAACGGATTTTGACGAAACCAAGCTCCTTGTCGTTGCGCGCGGAAGCAGAAGGAGACGGCTGTTCATATCGAAGCGGATCCATACCTCCGGGTGCACCTTTGGGCGTGATTTCATAGAGCGCTGTGACGCTGTGGCCTGCACCGATATCCCCGGCATCTACCGCGTCGTTGTTAAAATCCTCCCGATCCAGCAAACGCGTTTCATAGCCGATCAGCCGGTATTCCGACACGGCTTGCGGGTTGAATTCGACCTGTACCTTGACATCCTTGGCGATGGTCAGCAGCGTGGAGCCAATCTCCTCTACCAACACCTTTCGTGCCTCGGAAAAGGAATCGATATAAGCTGCGTTTCCATTACCTGCCTGAGCCAGCGCCTGCATTCCCGCGTCATTGTAATTGCCTCGACCAAATCCAAGGATCGACAGGAAAACACCGGCACGGCGTTTTCCCTCGACAAGACGTTCTAATCCGCCCGGTTCCGATATTCCTACGTTAAAATCGCCGTCGGTTGCCAGGAGGATGCGATTTGTTCCGCCCTTTATGAAAGCCTGTTCCGCCAATCGGTATGCTGTCATTATGCCTTCTGCGCCTGCCGTTGATCCACCAGGCGTCAAGGCATCGAGAGCCGCAAGGATCTTTGCTTTTTCAGCGGCTGAGGTAGGTTCAAGCGCAACACCCGCCGAACCTGCATAGGTAACGATGGAGATCTTGTCTTGCGGTCGCATTTCGTTAATGAGCAGGCCAAAGGCACGCTTTAAAAGCGGCAGTTTGTTCGGCGCATTCATGGATCCTGACGTATCGATGAGAAATACCAGATTGGCCGGTGCTACGTTTGCCATTTCCATCCGCTGGCTCTTGATGCCAATATGGACAAGACGGTTATTCAGATTCCACGGTGACGGCGTGACTGTGACATTGGACGAGAACGGAGCGCCGCCTTCAGGTGGTACGCCGTAATCGTAATCGAAATAATTGATTAATTCTTCCACGCGCACGGCTTCCGGTGCGGGGGTCTCGCCCATCATCAAAGCCTGGCGGACATAGGAATAGGATGCGGTATCGACATCGATCGAAAATGTGGAAACCGGGTTCTCCGCGACACGGTAAATACCGTTGGCATCGAAATGTGCGAACTTGTCACCTGCCGGAGACTGAAATGAACTGCGCTCACGAAACGATCCGTCGCTTATTCTCGCGGTCCCGGTTGGTGCCGGAGGCAGCACTGAGGTTGCTGCGGCGTCAACAGTCGGCTCAGACGGAAGCAGCGCGTTTTTGTTTGTTCGTTGGCTCTCAATGAAAATGGGGGCCCGCGTCAGCGCTGTATAGCCAAGAAAACCTAATCCGAGCGGCAGTATGACAAGTGTACCAACCACGATTTTACGAGACAGTTGACGTTTCATCTTCCGGTCCTTTCCTTGAAAGCGATACCCGTAAGACGTGAGCCGGATTGGCATTCCTTGGCAAAAATTATGGAATATATCTTGGTGTCGATCGCCAAGGTCAATGCTGTAACGGACGTACAGCGTATCCATTCCATGTCTGCGCTCCAATTTGACACAGATTGAAATCCCGGCGGGAATGCTGCCCTATGACATAAGCAAAAACAGGGTTTTGGTCTCCCCCCCCCGGCACTGATATTCGATACCAGAGGCATCAAAGCCTCATTTAACTCCTCTTTCCGCTTTGAAGCGTTCCAGCAGGCCTGTAAGGGGACTGTAGAGAAGGTCGCCATTGATCCGGGGGGGAGGATCATAAGCGAAGACAAAATCATATCGTCCATCACGCTCGATCGTGATATCGACAATCGTCCAGGGCTCCTTATCTTTGTTCTGCATTGCTTCCTGTAAGGCACGGAATTTTTGCTTTGTCGCCATGCTCAGGCGAAAGCTGAGGTCTTCTAGCAACCCACCCGGTTTTTGTGCCAATATGGCCGTCTGCGTGCTCGATCGTGCCCCCGAGTCCACGAGCAATTCGTGATTGACCGCGATGTAAATCCAGTCGCGATCCTCCCAATCAAAATCATGAAGATCTGTCCGATCAGCAACGATGGCGCGGACAATGTCTGTCTGTAATTTGGTAAGCGAAGGTTCAGCTTTTTCAGCGCCGTGAGCCTGCTTGCGAAATCCCGTAAATATGCGCTTGAACATGATGTCAGTTCCCTCCGAACCGGTTTGCGCGGCAGCATAACCAGTGAGCAGGACATATGTGCCAAAAACGCAGATAAAAAACTGGCAGGCAAGACTTCGCATGATAGACTTCCCACAATGAATATTCATTCGACGCCTCGCGGTTACGATACCTTGGTCATCATCATTTGAAGGGACATTCATCTTTTTTGTCTCTTGCCAAGGATCGTCGCCTGTCGACCGTCTCATTGATAGATCATTCGGGAGGTTAAGTTTCATGAAACGTTTGACGCTGGCTTCGTCGATTATCATCGGCCTGTATTTTTCTCAATCCGGCGGGGCTCAAACGTCTGACTTGAACAAACTCAGCAATCAGCAGATCGTCACGCGCGCACCGGAAATCCACCCGGCCGCACTTTACGTTCTGGCCGCAAGACTGCTTGCCGAAGGCAAAGGGCAGGAAGCAGCCAACTGGATGTATGCGGGACAGCTTCGTTATCGCGTTTTCATCACGGCAACAAAGCAAAGCGCTGGCAACAGTGAAATGCCCCTGTTCGGCGCCCTGACAGAACAGGTCGGCCGCCCGGTCAATGAATATGTCGCTGGCGACCCCGATGAATGGATCGCTGCAATCGATTGGGCTCTGGACTGGGACGAAAGCAATCCCAACACCCTTGTCGATAAACGCACACACGCCACAACCATTAAAGAGGTCCGTGCGGGTCTCGTTAAACTGCGCACGCATGTGGATTCCAATCGTGAAGAGATCCGTCGCCAGAGAACAGAAAATGGTCTGGAAAATCGTTGAGGGAGCCTTGAACATGCTGCGCCCTACTCGCATCCTATCTGTCACCCTATGCTTGCTGTTTCATGGACCGGTGTTTGCCGCGGATAAAAGCGACCCTGGTGCGATGCACCTTGCTGTTGGGAAAACAAATATTCATTGCATGAAACAGCCCTGCCCCTGGCGCGGCATCGTCGATCTTGATGACACCGCGCGCGAACCCCGGAGGCTGCTATGGAGCGGTAGCGATTTGCCCGCACTTGTTGCATCTGAGACAGACGCCAAACGGTTGCGCGATGTCTGGTCGGAGCATGGATGTCTGGCCGTGGCGGGATGGTTCAACGGTCAAACCCTGCGTATCGACAAAATTCTGGGTAACTGTCCATGAAATGGCGCTCTTTTGCTTTTGGACTTATGCTGTTTATTGCTTTTCCAGCTCAAGCCGATCAGCTGACTGATTTTAACGCCGACCTCGGTAAAGTTGTCGGCGCATTCAACGCCGCGCAGCTTTATGCCGAACAGTGCGATATGAAATATCCCTCGAGCAAATCAGAGCGTCGCGATGTTCTCGCCGGTTGGTCTTATGCCAATTCCAAATCGAACTATGACCGGCTTATGAAAGGAATTCAGGCGCGTATTCCCGACATCGCTGTGCAGATCAGCCGCGAGAGGGACAAACTGGCGGGTGTTATCGCAAAGGAAATCGCGAAAAGCCCCCAGCAATGCGACGATCTCATGAAAGTGTTCAAAGAGGACAGCCAGTTTTCGGTCGAGAGGCCAGTGCGCCGACTTATCGTTAGTGCATCGAAACTTGGCATTGATATTGCTGACGCACCGGAAATTGTACCGAAACAGAAGTCAGCGGATGAGATCAGCATCCTTCGCATTGCAGCGTTATCTGCGCGACTGGAAGCAAAAATGGCTGAGATCGGCAGCAAGGAAGGTGCGAGGCGTTATCGTGAGCTCAGCAGTGCACGCGAAAGTCATGCACGCGATTGGCTTATCGCGGATGGAATGCAGCTTTTGTATGGTCGGGTCACGAAGGATGATGAGTTGCGTGAATGGCGCGATGATCAGCAATCATCTTTCAAGGTGGAGTGCGATACATTCGTCAGCGACGAGCATAAGGCAAAAATGGTACAGGCCGTCGGCCAAGAGCGCGTAGTACTCGGTACGCCAAGGTCCATTCACGACACGCGCAAAGGCGGAAAACTGACGCTGCGCAAATGCAGTGTGTTCACGATTGAGGAAACGGGTCGACCTTTTCTGGACGAAAATGACGTTGCCGGGTTGATGCCCCGCCCTATGGAGGAGAGTGAAGCTTATGCCGGGCCGAACCAGGGTATTAATCTGAATTCTGTCGACCGTGTCCTGTACGAAGCCAGCTTCGACAATCGCCTGGACGGCTTCGGCAACGGCTATATCGATCGTCAGGAGGCGATCTATATTCTTCTTTCCGATGGCAGTGCCTATCATCACGAATGGAGCTTCCCCTTTACCGATCTTGCCGTAAACCGTTCAAAAGAGCGCGAGCCTGAGCGCTGGTTCACATGGGAAGAAACCGATGGCGCGATCACGCTTACTCACACCGGCGGCGAGGCTAAGGGGTCGACGTTTCAGCTCAAAAAGCCACAAAAACTGCGTCCCATGTCCATGCAGAACCTGAAAGCTCGTTATTATTATCTCCAGGTGGGCATGGGCGGACACAGACAGGATCGCAGTTATGTCTTTTCTGACGACGGAAGGCTCACCTATCATCGTAGCGGTTTCGTGGCTGGCAATGTTGCGACGAGTTACATTATCGTCAACGGTAGTAACGACAAGAATGTTAAAGCGAATTACCGTTTTGAGGATTTTGCCTTGATGCTTGAACGCGATGGTGAAATCGAAAGGCACTTTCTCGCGGTTCCTGACAGCGCAGACGAGGCGTTACCCGATACCCTCATCATCCGTGGCACAGCGTATTGGCTCGACAAGAAATGATATTCACTTTTGAACGCTCGACATTCAAGACCGCCGGGCAAGTGGACGCTTAAATAGCACTCTGGACGAGGCAATTGATATTATATACCAATTGTTCGCGCTATTGGTTGCGTGGTCATCGTTCACGGAAGGGGAGTGAGCATTCATAATATAGATGCTCCAAGCAGTAATAACTCGGTGGCAAGCGGCGCTGTTGCACAGCGACGGGAGAATGACGCGCTCGTGAAGCAAGCCAAGACAGGTGATGTCGCAGCGTTCGAGCAATTGGTGCGTTCCTATTACCCTTTTATTCTCAAGACGGCGTTTCGCTGGCTCGGGAATAAAAGCGATGCCGAAGATGTGACGCAATCTATCTGTATGCGGCTGGCGACAATAATCGAGAGTTTTGATGGCCGGGCGAGTTTTTCAAGCTGGCTCTACCGTGTCACATTGAATGCGGTTCGCGATTTTCAACGCAGCCACCAACGTCGCCAAAGGCTTGTTACAAGAGCGGCGATCATATCACCTGATATCATGGAGCCGGATCAGGAGGATTTGTTACAGTTAAATGATATATGGCGAAAAGTACGTGAATTGCCGGAAAAACAACGAGACGCCATACTTCTGGTCTATGCGGAAGAATTGAGCCACGCAGAAGCGGCAAAAATCATGCAATGCAAAGAGGTGACCGTTTCTTGGCATATCCATAAGGCGCGTAAACTGCTGAAAGAACTGCTATGATCCGCACGGAACAGAATCCCTTCCAGAGACTGTCCAGAATTCCTGATCCGACGCCGGATACTCGGAAGATGGAAGACGACGTGCGCCAAAGCGTGGAGGCATTTTCCGAGCACAGATTGCGCGAGAAAGCGTCATCACATTCAAACCCATGGCGAAAAATCGGGCTGTGGTTTGCCCATCATACCAATCGCATCATTCCGGCAACTGCGGGTGTTTGTGCGGTGGCTGTTGCGCTGATCGTTGCCTTGCCGGCATTACGCGATCCAGCCGTCCCTCCTGCTCCTTCCATGGAACAATCATCAACGAGTGTCGCGCGCCAAAAATCTGAGCCGCTTGCCGATCAGCACACCGCTCACTCTGAATCACGTATGGGGGTACGACCCTCACCAGTTCCACGAACGGCTGAACCTGATGCACAGCCGGTACTCGCCCGCTACGATTTCGGAGACCTTCACCTCGGTGTCATTAACACGGAGGACACAACAGCGATTTATCTCATCGAGGGAAACATTCAGCGACAGTTGGAAATTTCCAGAAAGGAAGCCGACGTCGCAGGAGTGATTACAGACGCCTTCACGTATCAACGCGATACGGGGTCGCCTCAACTGCTTCTCATTCAATTTCGCCTTGGAGAAACGGAAGGATGGAGAGTTTTTGTCAAGAGAGGCGCGGGATTTGCTTTCTCTAAAGAACTGACCGCAATTGCCGCTCAGTCCGACACACGAGACGCTGCCGTGCACAGTATAGACAGTGCTCAATAAAGCTTTTTTTGGGGAATTAAAAAATTTGACCAAGCTTGGCGCAACGGGAGGCGTCCAAATTTCATAAACCTCGACTGGCCTGATCATAAGACTATACGGATGATGTACCTAGGTTTTACGAAGGCCAACACTTCGTATTCTGCTATTGGAGGAATTCGACAATGAGATTTACGAATTTGAGCGTAACTGTATTGACGGTCTTAACCTTGTTAATGCCCGCTACGAATGTTTGGGCTTACGACACAAATACCCTTGATCGCCATCTAGACTCCCAGCGCTGGAACCGTTTGCAGGACCATCAAAACAGGAAAAGGATGGGACCTAAAAGAAAAACTCACAAGCGCCAGCAAGCAGCTCAGCCCAGATGCTCAGCCGATTCCATGCCGCGTTCTGAGCGCCAGCGCATAGAGGCCAGAGCCACGCGCATCATGAAGAGGGAAGGAAGAGAAGCTGCCGTTGCTTATGCACGCAAAGAGGGCATGGCTTACCGTAAACGACTGCAGAGACAGGGTATCTGCCCGTAAATTAATCTCCCGTTTCTACATACAGCATCGCGCGCATGAATAGTGATTTGCCCTTATCTCATCTCACTGCTCCACAGCCAGCTTCACTGACCGCACGATCATTATCCTTGCAAAGAAAACCGTATGCGCCATCTGAAAAAGCCTATCCTCGCTATCATTCTCGCCATCATTCCGTTTTTTGTTTTCCTAGGCTCGCAGAAAACAGTTCAAATCAACGGCGCACTCACCACAGACAGCCGTTTTAATATTCTCGGCGTTATTTTGGGTGTGATTGCAATCGGAATGGCAATTTCCGTTCTGAGATCATCCAGTTCTGACAACACAATGCGCATGGGGCTGGGGGCAGCTGCGGGAATATTAGGCGTGGTCCAGATCGCAGCCGCATTCGATTTGGTGCGCATAGATCCTTGGGAATGGATCAATCCCGACCGAAATCTTCCTGTATTGAAGTATGCCGGTCCCGGCGTGAATATGGATGGAAAGGTCTTTGTTACAACCCAGACTGCAGAAGGCTATAAAAATGCGGTTTGGTCAAAAAAGGTCGACCTGATCCGTCTAACGCAATTCCATATGGGATACGCTGATCACTGCCACGCAGGACGCTATCGGGTGAATACGGAAGTAGCCCTGGCAATTCCCGATTATTTTACAAAAGAAGAAAGCGGCGAAATTCTTGCGGAAGCCGAAAAGCGCAAACTTTCAACTGCGCAAGAGTGCAATCCTAAAAATGCGAGCGTTGCAATGGGTAGAACGGTCGACGAAATCAACAGCAATATCGATGCGATGGATGCCTTTGAACGAAAGTACAAGCAACTTGCAGGCATTTAGCCAGAAGCTTTTTAAGGATCAGGACCTATTGATTTGACAAGAGGACACGGTGCCGAAATGAGAGCAAAAATGATTGCCGCGTTGGCTTCGCTTGTTGCGATTTGCGGGGCAACTAATGCCCATGCCGCATGGGAAAAGACACGATGGGGCATGTCCCCGAAAGAGGTCTTGTCTGTCGTGCCCAATGCAAAACCTTATAAGCCACGTGCCAACGAGATTTATACGGATCATGGCGCAGACTATGCGCCACTGGTCAAAGCGAATTATGGTCTGGGTGGTATCGAGACTTCCGTTTCACTTCTGTTCGATAAACAAAAACGACTGGCATTTGCTCTCATCAATCCCGTAGCTGCGTCTGATTGCAAGGATTTAAAACAGCATGTGGTATCAACACATGGAGCGGGCAAAACGACGGCCGTCGGGGGGACGATCGAAATTACGGATTGGTCCGATGGCAACGATCAGATCAAATTGACAGCCTCATCCTCTGCTGGAATTTGCAATCTTTCCTGGCGCTCCAAATGATTGAAGCTGTTTGGTCTCCGTGAGGCAACGTCCATCTGAAAGAGCTGCAATGATCCCGCGTCTCTTTTATAGCGTGCTCTTGCTGCTGGGTTTGCTGCTTCTGGCCGGCTGTGGCAATGGACGCGCGGAAGCGGAAAAGGCGGCCGTGGAACTGGCTGAGGCGATTTATCCCGGTCAGCTCGAGCTCTATGCCACGTATCTGCAGAAAGCCCATTACGATGTGATATTTTCAGTCAAGGGCGACCCTGTCACCCGAATCCGGCTGGCGATGGATCGTAACCCCGCCGATTGCAGGCTAGACGCGCCATGCGAGAAACGGCTGCGGATGGCCTATGTGAGCGGTATAGACCTCGGCGCCGAACTCAAGGCGCTTGATAGGACTTTTACAGCCTGCGGCATTCCAGTTCTGGCCGTCAATTGGTTCGGTGGAAAGGCACATCTCGTTCCCATTGTACAGGAGCCGCTAAACAACGAAAACCAGAATAGGGTTTTCGACAAGCTGAACCAATGTGTCGCGCAATTCCGTACGGATAATTATAAAACACAGTGGTGGAACGAACGCTCCAATATCAGGATCATCATAGCGAGCAATGACACCCAACAGAAACCTACAAAACCAATTCCCTTGACGTTTGAGAATTCGGTACCTGGTTTTTTGCAAAACAGGCCAGCCTATTCCATGGTCTTCAGGCTGGATGGCGAGAATGTTGAGAACGGCGCTTTACGGTTCGAGCCTTTCCATAAATTTGAACAAAAGATTATGGAAACAATCAAAAATGAAGCCACCGGCTTTTTACAAAAGCAGGCAGATAAGCCAATGCTTGAAACATCGGCAATACTCTGGGATACGCAGCTCGACCCTCAACGGGTCGATATGATACGCACCTATTTACTGGCATGCACTGTGGAGGTTCGCGATGGCAAGCGGTGTCTGAAAGGCAATGTGGCAATTGGGATAAAATATGACATCAACAAGCACAAAGTGCTTGAGATGCGTAGAATTCCTATTGAACGCGACAGATCTGGATCCGCTATCTTTCCGCCGCTGCCCAGTCGCTAAAGCCCGTTTCAAAGGGAGAAGGTCATGCGAAAAACGAAAAGTTTAAAGCAATCCGCTTTAAAAACTGTCCTCGCAATTTGATTACCACCGGTCTTATGATGCATTTTTCCTCCGCTGAACGTGAAACATTTTTCGAATTACTACGCTGGCGGCGCGACGTGCGTCACTTCCGGGATAAGGCGGTCCCAGAAGACATGGTCCGTGCTTTGCGAAAAGCGATGGATTATGCCCCCTCGGTCGGAAATGCGAGGCCATGGCGGGTATTTTGTGCTGAAAGCACAGAAAAGCGCCACGCCGTGCATGATATTTTCCGCAACGCCAATCTTGAAGCCGCCGCGATCTATCAGGAGGCGCGCGCCGAACAATATCGCTCCTTGAAGCTCGAAGGCATTGCAAAAGCGCCTTTGCAGCTTGCGATCTTCACCGAGATGGAGCCGCTCGAAGGTCATGGGCTCGGGCGCCAGTCGATGGCCGCCACGCTCGAACACAGTACAGCCATGGCAGTGCAGAATCTCAACCTTGCGGCGAGAATATTCGGACTTGGCGTCGGCATGGTTTCCATTCTCGACCCCGATGCCATGAAAGAATTATTCAACGTACCGACAAGCTGGCGTTTCAGCCTTTATCTTTGTATCGGCTGGCCGGAATTTGAAGGCGACATGCCCTTGCTGCACAAGCAGGGATGGCAGGAAAACCGCGATACCCTCTGGCAACCGGCCTGAGAGTGACTTTATAGGCGGTCTTTACTCCATTCGTGCTGCATTATATCCGAGGTTACCCAAATCCCTCGCTGGAGCAGATATCATGTACAGTCCTGCTATCGCTTTTCTTAACCGCAAGGCGTCATTCTGCGCCACAGGACTGGCATTTGGCACCTTGTTCTTCGCCATGGCGCTTACACCGAGCCTCATTCCAAGAACGCCGCTGGTACAAGGTCTACTCTGCGGACTGCTCTTTGCTATCGGCTACGGTATTGGCGTTCTGTGCACTGCATTATGGCGCTATCTTGAACTGCCGACATTGCCACACCGCCAAAAAATTGCCCTGAAAACCGTAACAGGCGGCATCTGTCTTGCAATCGCCATTGCAGCTCTTGCATCTTCCGCCGACTGGCAAAATGCCGTGCGTGCTGCCATGCAGATGCCGCCGGTCGCCTCCGCTTATCCGGTCACCCTGACCGCCATAGCGACAGCACTTTTCTTGGCGCTGCTGATCCTCGCCCGCCTGTTGCTCAGCCTGGCCCGATATCTGTCATCGAAGTTGCATATCCTCGTACCACGGCGGGTCGCCACCGTTTTTGGCGCATTGATAACGCTCTTCATCGTCTGGAATATCGCCAACGGATTGCTTGTCAAAACGGCGTTTCAATCGCTTGATGCCTCTTTCAAGCGCTATGATGCACTGATTGAAGCTGACCGTATGAAACCATCGGCACCGGAAAAAACCGGCAGCACCGCATCGCTCATCGACTGGCAGGATCTGGGCCGGGCTGGCCGCGAGTTCATTGCCTCCGCGCCAGAAAGAGGTGAGATTTCCGCCTTCACAAGCCGGAATGCAATCGATCCTGTCCGCGTTTATGTCGGGCTCAATGTCAGCGACGATCCCAGAGAAAGAGCAAAACACGCGCTAGCGGAACTGGAACGACAGAGAGGTTTCGAGCGCGCAGTTCTGGTCATCATCGTGCCGACCGGCACCGGATGGGTCGACCCCTCCGCCATGACCGGGCTCGAATTCCTCCATGACGGGGATGTCGCCAGCATCGCCATGCAGTATTCCTATCTCAACAGTCCGTTGTCGCTACTGTTTCAGCCCGAATATGGCGCGGATTCAGCACGTGCCCTGTTTGAAACCGTCTATGAGCGCTGGAAGGAGCTACCCGCCGAAAAAAGGCCGAAAATCTATTTACACGGCTTGAGCCTCGGCGCATTCAATTCACAGAATTCCGTATCGCTTTTCGAGATACTGGATGCGCCGCTCAACGGCGCCTTGTGGAGCGGTCCACCTTTTCCAAGCCCGTTATGGCGCTCGCTGAGCGCAAGCCGCAAGCCAAGCTCACCACAATGGCTGCCGGTGGTGCGCGACGGGTCCTTCGTTCGCTTCATGAACCAGAACGGCGAAGCACCGGGAAATGGGACGCATTGGGGCACCATGCGTACCATCTATCTTCAATATGCCAGTGATGCGATTACCTTCTTCGACAGCAGTATTTTCTACCGTGAACCCGACTGGATGAAAGCCCCGCGTGGACCGGACGTCGCTGGGGAACTGCGCTGGTATCCCATCGTGACGGGGCTGCAACTCACCATCGACATGGCGCTGGCCGACACAGCCCCCATGGGCTATGGCCATGTCTACGCACCGGAGCATTATCTGGAAGCCTGGCAAAAGATCACCGAACCTGCGGGCTGGACGGACAGCGAAATAACCCGGCTGAAGCGCTATCTGCGAGCCAAGGTGGACGAAGGCAATGCCGACGGGTTCGAACAGCGCGGCGGTTAGAGCGCCTTATTTGGCCGCACCTTTCACGCTGAGCACGATGAACTGCGTCACGACAAACAATATTTGGGTGGAACCTCGAAACCGCGTGAGACGTTTTATCAATCAAGGAATATTTCCCAGGTTATACACCGACCTTTCTCTATAATAATTGCGATGTAGATTTGGGATATTCTGCGGTTTCCGTTCGCAGCGGATGCCTGTAATCTGTATGAACGATGATGCAACGGGATGACCAGAGTGCTCAAGAAAAAGGAACCCAACCGGCTTTCGCGATCGATTCTGACAGCGATCCGCAACAGACCGGGGTTCAGGCCGCTCGATACCGATACTTCGGGCGGCGATATTGTGATCGCTTCCTATAATGTCCATAAATGCGTCGGCATCGACAAGCAGTTCGACCCGCAGCGCATCGCCGACGTAATCAGCGAACTAGACGCCGATGTCGTGGCTCTTCAGGAGGCCGACAAACGCTTTGGCGAGCGCACCGGTCTTCTCGACCTCGGCCTTCTGGAACGCCGTCACGGCCTCCTCCCCGTCCCGATTACCGCAACCACGCCCAAGGGCCATGGCTGGCACGGCAATGTGTTGCTGTTTCGCGAAGGAATGGTGCGCTCGGTCCGGCAACTCAAACTGCCCGGCGTCGAGCCGCGCGGTGCACTGGTGGCAGACTTGCAATTTCCCGCCGGACCCCTGCGTATTATCGCCGCCCATCTCGGCTTATTGAAGCGCTCGCGCGAGCAACAGGCCGAAACAATTCTTTCCGCCTTGCAGGAAGCAGACACCCTGCCAACATTGCTGATCGGCGATCTCAACGAATGGCGCATCGGCAAACGGTCTTCACTCGCAGCTCTCAAGCCAACATTCGATCACGTTGCGACTGCAGTGCCGAGCTTTCCCTCACGCTTTCCGGTCTTCGCGCTGGATCGGGTTTTGGGCGCGCCAAACAATTTGGTTACCGCAGTCGAGGTGCATAATACACCACTGGCGCGCGTAGCTTCCGACCATCTGCCGCTTAAAGCGCACCTGGATCTGAAATCTGCAACGGACCTTCTCGAAAGCCTGCATATGCAGGAGGCTGAGAGCAAGACCGGATCCTAAATTTCGGCTTCAGAGATAGGGCGAGCCGAGCCAGATGATGCGGTCGATGAGGCGCACCAGAAAGGAGCGCTTCTTCAGGCGCGCGAGGTTGACCTCGCGGCTACCTTCGATCACCTTGCCAATCCGCTCTTCCACCTGCCGCGCCACGTCGCGGTCGAGGATTTCCAGATCGACCTCGAAATTCAGCCTGAGCGAACGCGGGTCGATATTGGATGAGCCAACATAAGACCAGGCGCCGTCGATGGTCATGAGCTTGGAATGATTGAAGGCACCGCCCGCCCGCCAGATACGGCAGCCGTCCTTCAAGAGCTGATCGAACTGCGCGCGCATTGCGCGATCCACAAGCTTGAGATTATTGACGCCCGGCACGACGATATCCACCGACACGCCACGGCGCGCAGCTGTCACCAGCGCGCTGATCAGTTCGCGGTCGGGCAAAAGATAAGGCGTCATGATCAGGATATGCTGCTCGGCAATCGAAAATGCCCCCATCATCATACGCTGGTTGGTCTCGATATTCTTGTCCGGCCCCGATCCGATGACGCGCACCAGCGTGCCGGTGCCGGGCGGGTTTTCCGGCGGCGCGATGCTCCAGGCCTCCCCTCCCAGCAATTCACCGGTCGCAAAGCGCCAATCCTCGGAGGCGAGATGAAAAAGATCGGCGATAGCCGGGCCCTCCAACATGAAATGTGTGTCGAAGGCGACCGCATCACCAGCAATCTCCCGGACAAAACCACCGCGAATATTCATGCCACCCGTAAAGCCATGGCGACCATCAACCACGAGTATCTTGCGGTGCGTGCGCAGATTGGCATAGGGAAGCTTGAGACCTATGATGATGTTGCCGTTGAAGACATCAACGATCACGCCTTTTTCCCTGAGCAGGCTGACAATGCTCGGATAGGAATAACGCGCACCAACGGCATCGACCAGAACACGCACCTCTACGCCGCGTTTCACCGCCTCACCCAGCGCTTCCGCAAACTTCTCGCCGATTACGTCGCGGTCGAAAATATAGGTTTCGAGCAGAATGCTCCGTTCAGCCTTGCCGATGGCATCCAGCATCGCCGCATAGGCTTCGTCTCCGCTCTCCAGCATTTCGATGCGATTACCGCTGGTGAAATCATACAAGCTGACGGCATCGCCTAAAATCTTCATCGCGCCAAACTGCCGCCCGAAGGCAGCGCGTACGAGATCATTGGTCGTATCGAAATGCGACAGGTGATAGAGCGCGATATGACCCATGGCGCGCTGCTCGCTAAGCGATGAGCGGCGGATGCGGTTGACGCCAGCAATGGCATAGACCACGGCCCCGATGATCGGCGACAGAACGATCACACCAACCCAGCCGAGCGCCGTTCTGACTTCATCCTTCGTCATCGTCGCATGAATAGCCGCCAGCGCACCCAGAACGATCGACAGGGCGGCCAGAATATGCGGCCAATAATGGGATACCAGATCGAACATCGACACTTTTCCAACAATGCGGCTAGGCGACTAAAAGCGTTGTAGCCGTGAGATCATTCAAATCACCGGCAAACTTATGCTTCCGGCGGTTTTTTTTGATTTGACATTTGAACGGTTTGTCGTGGCATGTGGGGTTCAAATCTCAAACGCAATCCACTAAAAATAAAAACAGCGTGACGCCAAGATATGGGATCACGAAGAAGCGTATTGCAAGTCAAATAATGCGTGCATTGCCCGCGCGCTCAAGCTCTGGTCAAATGCGTGTTATGGCTTATAGTGTACCAAGATTTGGAACATCTGAGGAACACTCACATGGCAACCGTGAACAAAGCTCTTGAAAATTCTGTCATACCGGCTGAACTCTCCAGGAAATGGGGATGGTTCGTTGCGCTCGGTGTAGCCCTTCTCATTCTCGGTGGAATCGCTTTCGGCAATCTTGTTCTTGCCACCGTAGTTTCGGTTTATTATGTCGGCATCATGATGCTGATTGCTGGCGTCATCGAGATCATCCACTCTTTTGGCGTAAAAAGCTGGGGCAGCTTTTTCTTCTGGCTGTTGAGTGGCCTGCTTTATACGGCAGCGGGCATCGTTGCCTTCGTCAACCCTATTCTTACGGCGGGCGTCCTCACCTTCCTTCTGGCCGCAGCCCTGCTTGGCTCCGGCGCATTTCGCATCTGGCTCGGCTTCAAATCGAAACCCGCCTCAGGCTGGGGCTGGATCGTTGCCACAGGTGTGATTACCGTCCTTGCAGGTTTGCTGATTGCCGCACAATGGCCGGTCAACAGCCTGTTCATTCTTGGAATCTTCCTCGCCGTCGACCTGATTTTCCAGGGCTGGGCGTTTATAGCTGTCGGCCTTGGTATCAAGGGCCGCTAATCAATTTTAAAAAAGCGAAGCGGCGCATCACGTGCCGCGTTTGCATTTAAACTCGACCTTTTGGCCAAGTGCTGCTAGATCGTGCGCAAATCTCGGTGCACGCAACCGTGCCACCTGTCCCTTCGCCAATACGAGTTTCTTCATGCCCGCTGACAATCCCGTTTCCAAGCGCCGAACCTTCGCGATCATCGCGCACCCGGACGCCGGTAAGACGACCTTGACCGAAAAGCTGCTGCTATTCGGCGGTGCCATTCAGCTGGCCGGCGAAGTGAAAGCTAAAAAGGACCGCATCCAGACCCGCTCGGACTGGATGAACATCGAGCGTGATCGCGGCATTTCCGTCGTCACCTCGGTGATGACGTTTGAATACAAGGACTGCATCTTCAATCTGCTCGACACACCGGGCCACGAAGATTTTGCCGACGATACCTACCGCACGCTGACGGCAGTCGACAGCGCCGTTATGGTCATCGACGCTGCCAAGGGTATCGAGCCGCGTACGCTGAAGCTCTTTGAAGTCTGCCGCATGCGCGACATTCCTATTGTTACCTTCATCAACAAGATGGACCGCGAAGCACGCGACCCGCTGGAAATTCTCGACGAGATTGAGGAAAAACTGGCGCTCGATACGGCCCCCATCACATGGCCCATCGGTTCTGGCAAAAGCTTTGCCGGCACCTTTGATCTGCATAACAGCTCTATGCGCCAGAAGGATGCGGAAGAGCAACCGACCAAGGTCAGTGGACCTGAAGAGGCTGCAAAACTCCTGCCCGAAAACGAACGCTCGGCATGGCTTGAAAGCACGGAGCTCGCACAGGGCGTCTGCCGTACTTTTGATCTGGAGGCCTTTCGCGAAGGTCATATGACGCCAGTTTATTTCGGCTCGGCGCTCAAGAATTTCGGTGTGCGAGACCTGATCGAGGCGTTCTGCGATTTTGGCCCAGCACCACGCGAACAGCAGGCCGATATTCGCATGGTGACCCCGGACGAAGACAAGATGACAGGCTTCGTTTTCAAGATTCAGGCCAATATGGACCCGAACCATCGCGACCGTATCGCCTTTCTGCGCGTCTGTTCAGGAAAATTATCGCGCGGCATGAAAGCCAAGTTGGTGCGCACGGGAAAGCCGATGAGCTTGTCGGCACCGCAATTCTTCTTTGCCCGCTCGCGCCAGATCGCCGATGAAGCCTTTGCTGGTGACGTGGTCGGCATCCCCAACCATGGCACGCTGCGCATAGGCGACACGCTAACCGAGGGCGAGGAGATCCTGTTCCGTGGTGTGCCAAATTTTGCGCCTGAAATCCTGCGCCGTGTGCGTCTGGACGACGCCATGAAAGCCAAGAAGCTGCGCGAGGCGCTGCAACAGATGGCGGAAGAAGGCGTGGTGCAGCTTTTTGTGCCCGATGATGGCTCACCGTCCATTGTCGGCGTGGTCGGAGCACTTCAGATCGACGTTCTGACCGAGCGTCTCAAAATCGAATATTCTCTCCCTGTCGGCTTTGAATTGTCGCGCTTTTCCGTATGTCGCTGGATTTCAGCCGACGATCCGGTCGAACTCGACCGCTTCATGGCCTCTCATCGCGCCGACATCGCCCATGATCTCGACAATGACCCGGTGTTTCTGGCCCAGAACGGTTTCTCATTGAACTATGAGGCCGAGCGCTGGCCGGATATCCGCTTTGCCGCGATCAAGGACTATCAGGTTCGCGACAAAGCCTGACCTCCCAGCAAGCTTGCGGCGATTTTCTCCGCCAGCCTTTGTGCAACATCTGCCTTGTTCATTTCAGGCCATTCTTCGGTTCCAGAGTGGCTGAGAATGCGTACCCGGTTTTTGTCGCCACCCATGACGTCGCCCGATACATCATTGGCGACAATCCAGTCGGCGCCTTTCTTCTCAAGCTTGCGCGCAGCATTTGCCAGCAGATCCTGCGTTTCGGCGGCAAAGCCCACCACGAGACGGGGACGCTTGTCACTGTGGCCGACGCCTGCGAGAATATCCGGGTTCTCGACCATGGAAAGTGTGGGCGCATCCTCGCCTGGCTTTTTCTTGATCTTGTGATCTGCCGCATTGGACGTGCGCCAGTCGGCAACGGCTGCGACCATAACCGCCGCATCAGCCGGAAGATGCTTTTCCACCGCCGCCTGCATGTCTCGCGCCGTCTCGACGTGGATGACGTTAACGCCTTCAGGATCAGGAATTGCAACCGGCCCTGATACAAGATGTACCGTGGCACCCAGCCGAGCAAGGGCGTTTGCAATGGCATGCCCCTGCTTGCCCGACGACCGATTGGCAATGTAGCGCACCGGATCGATTGGCTCATGGGTCGGCCCCGATGTCATAACGATGGTCTTACCTGAAAGCGGACGAGCCTGCGGTGCAAGCAGGTTTTCGATTGCTGCAACAATTGTTAGCGGTTCACTCATGCGCCCCGTGCCTGCCTCACCACTTTCGGCCATTTCCCCCTTCTCCGGTCCAGTAAAGAGCACGGCATCTCTTTCAAGCGTCAGGCGATTGCGTCTGGTGGCCGGATTGTCCCACATTGCCGGGTTCATGGCAGGCACAAGCAGTACGGGCACCTTGCGGGCGAGCAACACAGCACTTGCAAGATCACCGGCCAGACCATGCGCCATCTTGGCCATCAGATCGGCGGTAGCGGGCGCGACGACGATGAGATCAGCATCGCGGGCAAGCCTGATATGCCCAACATCCTGCTCGTCCTCGCGCGAGAAAAGATCGGTATAAACATGACTTGCCGAAACAGCCCCAATTGTCAGCGGCGTCACAAACTGCTGTGCCGCAGCCGTCATAACCGGGAGCACATGTGCGCCACGCTCGCGCAAGCGGCGAATAAGATCGGGCACCTTGTAGGCGGCAATCCCGCCGCCGATGATCAAGAGAATGCGCTTACCGTTTAGCGTCCCCGCCGACGCTGTAGTAACTGCAACCCGCTTCGGTGTATGGTCCAGACCAGCCAGAAGAAGCCGCGCCTCTTCTTCCATGGAGCGCCCGTTTTGCGCGGCGCGAATACGCAGCCGTTCTTTCGCGGCATCATCGAGATTGCGGATGGTAAGACTGGCCATTTGATTGCACCTAATATTTAAAGTGCAATCATTGAAATCACCTTTAACGTGAATTGTCACTCTTTTGTTGAAAATCGAGTAAATTCAAAGCTCGATATAAAGCTTTATCGCTATTGCCGCGAGCGAAATTGCAATCACAATCTGCGCAATGCGACCCCAACGCGAATGCCGCGCTTCCGCACGCCCAATTGCTTCGGCAGTCGCCGCATCGAAACGCAACCCCTTATCAGCCATTTCGTCGAGCGCCGCAGAAGCGCGATCCACCCGCGCCACCAGTTCCGGCGTCTTGCGGGTAAAATGCAACAGCGCATAGGCGCTGTCTTTCGCATCGAGCAGCATGCCCTGCGGACCGAGATTTTTGGCGATCCAGTCACCAACCACGGGTTCCGCCGCTTTCCACATATTGAAATGCGGATCGAGCGTTCGTGAAACCCCTTCAACCACCACCATGGTTTTCTGAAGCATCAAGAGTTCCGGACGCGTCTGCATATCGAAAAGCTCCGTCACCTCGAAAAGCAACGTCAGAAGCTTGGCCATGGAGATGGTTTCGGCAGGCTGGCCGTGAATGGGTTCGCCAATGGCGCGGATTGCCTGCGCAAAACTTGCCACATCATGGGTATGCGGCACATAACCCGCCTCGAAATGTACCTCTGCCACCCGCCTGTAATCGCGTGTGATGAAGCCATAGAGGATTTCAGCCAGAAACCGCCGCTGCTGCTTGTTGAGCCGACCGGTAATACCGAAATCAACCGCAACGATCATACCCTGATGATCGACGAAGAGATTACCCGGATGCATATCGGCATGGAAAAAACCATCGCGCAATGTATGGCGCAGGAAAGACTGGATCAGCGTTTCGGCTAGTTTCTTCAGATCGAAACCGGCAGCCGCAAGCCCCGCAATATCCGACATCTTGACGCCGTCAATCCACTCAAGCGTAAGCACATCGCGACCCGTCCGCTCCCAGTCAACCGTTGGAACGCGGAAGCCCGTATCATCCTTGATGTTCTCGGCGATTTCCGACAAGGCGGCGGCTTCAAGCCGCAAGTCCATTTCAATACGCGTGCTCTGCGCGAGAGTATCAACCATCTCGACCGGACGTAGCCTGCGTGCAAAAGGCACATAATGCTCCTGCATCCGCGCGACCATATAAAAACTTTCCAGATCACGCGCAAAACGCTGACGCACACCGGGCCGGATTACCTTGACCGCCACTTTGCGTGGTACGCCATCCTTGATCACGTCAGCCGGATGCACTTGCGCCATCGAGGCGGCGGCAATGGGTGTGCCGAAATGTGCGAACAGATCATCGATTGTCCGACCAAGCGACCCCTCGACCGTCTGCACGGCATCAGCCTGCGGGAAAAAATCAAGACGGTCCTGCAGGAGTTCCAGATCGGCGGCAACATCACGACCGACGATATCGGGACGGGTTGCCAGAAACTGGCCGAGCTTGACATAAGACGGACCAAGCTTGTTCATCGCCCGCGACATACGCTCCGAACGCTGCATATGCTTTGCACGCGGACGCGCCAAAAGGCCAGCCATTTTATGGCCCAGCTCAGCAGGACCGGAAAGCCCCTCAGCCGGAAGCGCGCTTATCACGCCTTCGCGGGTCAAAATCCATCCGGCCCGCATCAGCCGGAACGTGGCAAAAATATTGCTCATTCAGGCGCGCTTTCACTCACAATCAACATAGCTATGCTCAAAGCTTCCAACCCGAATGAAGTGCTGCAATACCGCCCGTAAAATTACGATAGCTTACGCGATCAAATCCCGCCGTCTCGATCATTCTGGCAAAATCCTGCTGTTTAGGAAATTTGCGAATGGATTCGACCAGATAACTGTAGGAATCGGCATCCCCCGTAATCATCTTGCCGATGCGCGGAATGGCATGAAACGACCATTGATCATAAACCTTGTCGAGGATCGGCAGTTCGACCTCGGAGAACTCGAGGCACAAAAAGCGCCCGCCGGGTTTCAAAACTCGCCAGGCTTCAGATAGAGCCTTGTCGATATGCGGCACGTTGCGGATACCGAAAGCAATCGTATAGGCGTCGAAGCTGTTATCCTCGAATGGCAGACTTTCGGCATTAGCCTCGACAAATTCGAGATTATCGAGGAGGCCCTTCTTGACGGCTCTCTCGCGTCCCACACCAAGCATCGAGCCATTAATATCGAGAACCGTCACATGCGCCTGCTGCCCGGAGGCTTCGACGATGCGAAACGCAATATCGCCCGTGCCGCCCGCAACATCAAGCGATGTCCAGCCCGCCCGTTTGGAGGGCGCAAGCCAGGCAATCATCGCATCTTTCCAGACGCGGTGCATGCCCGCCGACATCAGATCGTTCATCACGTCGTAACGCTTGGCGACCTTATGGAAAACATCATTGACCAGGTTTTGCTTTTCAGTCTCGTTCACCGCTCGAAAGCCGAATGAGTGCTCCATGCCGCCTTCTGCGCCCACCCGGTCCGCATTGCCTTTTTGCTGGCTCATAGCTCATCCTGCTTTTAATTTTTACGACGATGATTTCAGTCATCCATATAAAGCTTGTACCCTATGATACAAGCCTGCTCTCTAATTGGCACACTCTATATTGACGAAGACGATAATGGCACAAAGCTGTTACCACTACCCCTTTTGTGTATATCGACGCATTTATGACGGCGTGCCGTGATGCACCGGCTTGCGTTTGGCATAAAAATGATCGAAGAAACATAAAAATACGCGTGCGCCTGCCACGCTTTTTCCGATGCGTTTCCTTATCCGTTTTCGGGGGGCGCACTCTGCCGCCAAGGCTAAAGCGATAAAAAGAAAAGTGGAAAGATCATGGGCGTTACAGTCGTCAGCCATCCCCTTGTCCAGCACAAGCTCACAATTATGCGCAAGCGCGAAACCTCGACCGGCAGCTTTCGCCGGCTATTGAAGGAAATATCGCTGCTGCTCTGCTATGAAGTAACACGTGATCTCGAACTCACCACAACCACCATCCAAACGCCGCTGGTAGAAATGGAAGCCCCCATTCTCGAAGGCAAGAAACTTGTTTTCGCCTCCATCCTGCGTGCAGGCAACGGTCTGCTGGAAGGCATGCTCGATCTGGTGCCCGCGGCTCGCGTTGCCCATATCGGCCTTTATCGTGATCATGACACGCTTCAGCCCATCGAATATTATTTCAAAGCGCCCGAAGACATCGTCAATCGCCTCATCATCGTGGTCGACCCGATGTTGGCTACCGCTAATTCGGCCATTGCGGCAATCGACAAGCTAAAAGAGCGCGGCGCAACCAATATCCGTTTCCTCTGCCTGCTGGCTTCACCTGAAGGCGTAGAGCGCTTCACGAAGGCCCATCCCGATGTCGATATATTTACCGCTTCAATCGATGATCGTCTCGACGAGAAAGGCTATATCGTACCGGGCCTTGGGGATGCGGGCGACCGTATGTACGGCACGAAGTAACAGCCGCCTTTTTCTGTTCCAACCCTCGCACGAACGGACCTGACACCATGAACAAGGAAGAACGTCTTACCGAGCTTGAAATCCGGATCGTCGAACAGGAAAAAACCATCGATGAATTGTCTTCCGTGCTCGCGCAGCAATGGAAAACAATCGACCAGCTTTCCAAGAAGCTGAACGCCCTCACTGACCAATTTTTGCTTCTTGAAGAACAGGCCGCACCGGACGTGCCTGTCACCAAGCCACCTCACTGGTGATCCGATGCTCAAAATTATTGATCTGGCCACCCGGCCTGATCTCATCCCGATCTGTGCTAACTGGAACCATGGCGAATGGGGTGCATCGAGCGGCATGGACCGGGATACAGTCCTGCTGGCTTTTGAAAAACTCATTCAATCCGCTGATCGGCAAGCTGCACGCATAGCGCTCTGGAACGGGGAAGCAGCCGGACTTGCACTGCTCATTGACAATGATCTGGAAACCCATCCTCATCTGACACCATGGATAGCAAGCGTCTTCGTCAGCCCCGCGCATCGCGGCAAAGGCATTGCCAAAAAGCTGGTTGGCGAAATCGAGGCCGCGGCCGCAGCCTTGGGCTACAAGGAAGCCTATCTCTACACCGAAAAACCGGATCTTTACCGACAAGTCGGCTGGCATGATTTTGAGGAACTCAACGATGAGAATGCCGGAATGCTGATCCTAAGAAAGCAGATCGCACGATAAAACAATGAAACGCGCGCTAAGCGCGCGATCATGGCCCTCAATCGCTTAAAATGATTCAGATTACTCATTGCGCACGCGGCATGGGGCAACTCACTCCTGTGCCCCGCAATCCGCAATAACCGTTCGGGTTTTTTGCAAGATATTGCTGATGATAATCCTCGGCGTAATAAAACTCCGGCGCATCGGCAATTTCGGTGGTGATCGGTCCAAGCCCCTTTGCAGCTAGGGCCTTGGCGTAGACTTCATGACTTTTTTCGACCACGCCACGATCTGCATCGTTAAAAGTATAAATGACCGAACGATAGGTCGTACCGATATCGTTGCCCTGACGCATACCCTGAGTGGGATCGTGTTCTTCCCAGAAAAGCATCAGCAATTCATTGAGATCGACCCGCTTGGGATCATAAACCACGAGCACGACTTCGGCGTGCCCCGTCAACCCCGTGCACGTTTCTTCATAGGTCGGGTTGGGTGTTATACCGCCAGCATAACCGACCGCGGTTACATAGACGCCAGGCATCTCCCAAAACATCCGTTCAGCACCCCAGAAACACCCCATACCGAACAGGATTGTTTTAAAGCCATCCGGCCATGGACCTTCGAGTGGGTGACCGGTGACGAAATGGCCAGCCGGGATCGCAACAGGCTTCGCACGTCCCGGTAATGCATCGTCAGCCGTCGGCATTTCGATCTTTTTGCGATAGGTGTCGAAAAAAGGCATGGGCGATAACTCCTGAGGCTGGATTGTCAGGCGGTAAAGCGTCCCAGAGGCCGCTTACGCCGATATCCCGCTATATAGAACAATAATGCAAGCACCCCGAAAACGAACCAGCCGGGCTGCGCCAGCACCGGGACGAGGATCTTTTCCCAAGCACCCTCTCCTATATAGTGCGCTGTCAACGTTTGTGCATCGGCAACGGATTCAGGATTATAGTTCGACCAGATGAACAGCAGAGACCGACTGACGGGCTGCGCCGCACCGATCGAACGTGCACCGTCGAGTACGGCAAACACGACAGACAGCATCAGAAAAATAATCGCGCAAACCCGCAAAATAATTTGGATCATGATTCTCTGCTCAAGCCTCGCTTCTCCTAGCCATTCTTGCCTATTCCGCTCTACTCGCCTGCCGGTACCGGCAGATTGACATCATATCACAAGACGAGCGTGCCCTTCAAAATCGCAAAAAGAAAAAGTTCCGCATTAAAAGTGTTTAAAAACAAACAATTGGCCAGACTTTCATCCAAAAGAAACTCAAGAAAGATATTTGATTGAAAAACTTGCAAATATCGGTTGATCCGGAGTGTATTCTGGCTATATTGCGCGCCGCGACCATTGATTGGCGACCAACCAGCGCCTGTTAGAAAATGGTATCTCGTTTGCAGATAGAAATCACCGCCGGATGCGGTCTCCCTGCAAAATATAAAACGGAGAGGTGGCCGAGTGGTTGAAGGCGCACGCCTGGAAAGTGTGTATACGGGGAACCGTATCGCGGGTTCGAATCCCGCTCTCTCCGCCATTTGATGTTCGCTCAGAATATTTAGAAAAGCGATGCAATGCGCGCAGAGTTTTGCGCAGGCATGTGCGGCACCACGACAAGCTGCTTCACGTCACCGCGTTTGAAGGCACGCAGGAAGCGGGCATAATCGCGAAACACTACGCAGCCGTTGGAATCGCCACGCCGTCGCAGCATATAAGTGTGCGCTAGCAACCCATCACGATTATAGCGGTTGTTGCCGTCGATCGGTGTCAGGCGAATAGCCTCCACGCCATGAAAGAGCGCCTCACGCATGCGCAGATTATAGGTATGGGGCGGTGTCGGTCCACGGTTTTTCTGCTTCGTATAATTCGGGTTGTCGCGCATGGCGCCAAGCCCGGAATGCGCTTCCAGCCGTTCACCGTTCGGCATATAAACGGTTGCTGCGGCAATATCGTAAACAGCCACACGATTCCCATACGCATGCGCATGGGAAGTTCCAAACAGGCGGCGACCGGGGCTATCCGTTTCAGCCGTTTGCGGCGCATAGGCAAATCTGGACGGAGCCTGTTTGCGCGGGACGGCGATAACAGGCTTTCTTGCGGGCAGCGGAACGTCTTCAGGCAAAAATTCTTCGTCACGGGAGAAATCGGCGACGGTAGCTTTCGTTTCCCGTTCGGGCGCCAATTCCGGAAGCGGCACTGAATGTTCGGCTGATGCAAGACGGACTGGTTCAGCATCTTGTAGAATGGTTACGTAAGCCAGAGCCGTCGCTTTGAGTGCAGCCAGTTTTTCACCCAAAATATCAGCGATTGGCGTGACTTCGATCACCGATTGAGGGCCAATATCTGTGATAATCGGCCTGTCCTCTGCCGCGAACCTGCGGCGCCAGTCGAGATTGGAATAGGCGGATTGCGCCGTATATGCATTGATAAAACTCTGCCGTATCGATTGTGACGGCGCGTGTTTCTGTTGACCTAGCGCTAGCGGCAGGCGACGCATAACCGGGACAATAGGCGCATAGGCCGGAATGATCGCTTCCAGTGTTCCGAGCGCTGCCATGATCCAGCTCGCCGTAAGGATTGCCGCCAGAAGCAAAGCTAAAAACCGCGCAAAACCTTGCCATCCAAATGGAAGCCCGATGCTCTTGCTGCGTGGAGCCGCATAATCATACATATCTGTTGCAAACGCCATGATACCAACCGTACTGGAACGCGGTTCTGTTTCTTCTGCAAAAGCCGATAGCAAGGAAGAGGCTCAAAACCTTGACATCAGAATGACGAATTATGGTAACCAAATCCTTACAAACCAAGACCCGGTGCAAAATTGCACTGATCCTGTTTCACTGCATTACCTGTTACTAATGCGAATGAACGCTTGGTCTCAAACAGGCTAAATGTCATCCTGTCTTGGTACAGCCCCCATCTGGAGAAGTTTGATGCGCCAGCAGTTCGACCTTTTTGCCCCTCCCGCCGAGGAGAGGGAAGGACGAGCAAGCGTGCATCGCCCGCGCCAGAAACCACGCTCCGAACAAGGCAGAGTGGTCGTTCCCGATGAAGCGGAGATGGTCAGGCGCCTTAAAGATAGCGGATGTTATCGTATCTTGCAGCGTCTTGATCCGCCGCCAACTGTTGCTGATCCCGACCGAGTGGCCTTTCCGCGTCTTGGCATAGTGATCGACACGGAAACCACCGGGCTTAATCCCTCGCAGGAAGAAATTATCGAAATTGGCGCTGTTGTCTTTTGCTATGCCGATGACGGCAGCATTGGCGATGTTTGTGCGACCTTTGGCGCTTTACAGCAACCATCAAAACCCATTCCCGCAGAAATCACCCGCATCACCGGCATTACCGATGACATGGTAAAGGGACAAACGATCCCAAGAGAAGAACTGGAAAGGCTGATCGGTGAAGCCGATATCATCATTGCGCATAATGCCGGCTTCGACAGGCCTTTTCTGGAGCGTTTTTCACCCGTCTTTGCCAACAAGCCATGGGCTTGCTCAGTCAAGGAAGTGGACTGGACCGCGCGTGGTTTTGAAGGTGCCAAACTTGGCTATCTGATCGGGCAGAGCGGCTATTTCCATAATGGCCATCGCGCCGAAGATGATTGCCAAGCCTTGCTGGCGGTTTTGAAAGAACAATCGGGTAAGACAACGCCTTTTGCCGAATTGCTGAAAGCCAGCCAGAAATCGCGCCTGCGCATCTATGCCGAAAACAGCCCGTTCGAGATGAAAGATCATCTCAAAGCCCGCGGCTATCGCTGGTCGGACGGTAATGACGGACGCCCCAAATCATGGTGGACCGAAGTAGGTGAAGACGAACTTGAGGCCGAGCTTGAATATCTTCGCACCGAGATTTACGGCTGGCGCGATGCGGAACCGCTGATCCAGAAACTGACCGCCATGGAACGCTACAAGGAACGTGCTCCCGTTCGTCCGCGCACCTAAACGGGCTTCAGTACCGCATTTATTAATGCCTTTGTATAGGCATGTTGCGGATGGTCGAAAACCTGTGCCGTCGGCCCTTCCTCGACAATAAGGCCTTGATATAGGACGGCTACACGGTCGGTGACAGTGTGCACGACGCCAAGATCATGGCTGATGAAAAGATAGCTGAGGCCGAATTTCTTGCGCAGTTCCAGCATCAGTTCGAGAACCTGCGCCTGAATGGATGCATCAAGCGCCGAGACGGGTTCATCGGCAATAATCAGTGCGGGACGGGTGATGAGCGCACGCGCAATTGCAATGCGCTGGCGTTGCCCGCCGGAAAACTCATGCGGGTATTTTTGCGCGGCTTCTTTTGGCAACCCCACCGCTTCAAGCACCTCGTAAATCCGGGCACCGCGTTCCAAAGCGCTTGTTTGCGGTTCTAATGAGACGACCGGCTCAGCAAGGATACGACCGACCTTGTGACGCGGATCGAGCGAACCGTAAGGGTCCTGAAAGATCGCCTGAAAGCCTTTACGGGCCGTGCGCAATCCTTCACGGCTCAAGGTATAAATGTCCTGTCCGGCAATCAGAACCTGTCCCGCTTGCGGCTTTTCAAGCCCCATGATGGCACGCGCCAGCGTCGATTTGCCAGAACCGCTTTCGCCCACAATGCCAACACTCTCGCCTTGGGCGATCTCCAGATTGATGCCATGCAATGCCCTGACTTTCTGCTGTCGGGCAAACAGCGATGTGCGCGGCAATGGATAATCGCGCACAAGGTTTTTTACTTGCAAAATGGGCTTGGTTGCAAAATGTTCTGACGGCGGCAAGTCATGTGTTTGAGGCTGCGCCAGTTCGCGCATGACGGTCTTTGTTTCACCCGCCTTGACGATACGTCCTTGCTCCATGACGGCGACACGCTCCGTCATGCGCGACACAACACCAAGATCATGGCTGATCAGCATCAGCGCCATGCCCGTCTCCTCGATCAATTCATCGAGAAGCGTCAGAATTTGTGCCTGCACCGTCACATCAAGCGCTGTAGTCGGTTCGTCGGCAATCAACAGATCGGGCGCACAGGCAATGGCCATGGCAATCATCACGCGCTGGCGCTGCCCGCCGGACAGTTGATGCGGATAAAGATCAAGATCAAAGCGCGGCGCGGGCAGCCCGACACGGTCCAGCAGACGTCGCGCCTCGCGCTCGGCATTGGCACGGCTTTCGCCAAGATGCAGACGGCGTCCTTCTGTAATCTGGGCACCGATGCTTTTGACCGGATTAAGCGCCGTCATCGGCTCCTGAAAGATCATCGCCATGCGCCGTCCACGTAAGGTACAAAGCTTGGTCTCCGGCAGGGTGATGAGGTTTTCGCCCTCAAAGCAAAGATTTCCGCTTGCGCGCATTGTTTCAGGCAACAGCCCCATCACGGCCAGTGCCGCCATGGATTTGCCGCTGCCGGACGGACCCACGATGCCGAGACGCTCGCCGCGATCAAGCGTCAGCGTGATGCCCGACAGGATATCGACGGAGCGAGCCGCGGAATGAAGTGCTACCGACAGATCTGCCAATTCAAGAAGAGGTGCGCTCATCCTTGCCTCCGCAATCGCGGGTCGAGAATGTCGCGCAAACCATCGCCCAGCATGTTGAGGCCCAAAACGGCAAAGGTGATGGCAAGACCGGGGAAGAGCGCAAGCCACGGCGCATCGTAAATAAAGGTCTGGGCATCGTTGAGCATCTTGCCCCAGCTTGGAGCGGGCGGCTGTGTTCCCAGTCCGACATAGGAGAGCCCCGCTTCGGCAACAATTGCCAGTGCAAACTGGATCGTCATCTGCACAATCAGCACGTGATTGATATTGGGCAGGACATGCGACACCGTTATGGCAGCGTCGCTGCGCCCGGCACAGCGTGCCGCCAGCACATAATCACGCTGCCATATGCCAAGGGCTGCGCCACGCGTGACACGCGCGAAGACCGGAATGTTGAAAATACCAATGGCAATCATCGCATTGATCGCACCGGGGCCGAAAATCGCCGTGATGATGACGGCGGTCAAAAGGGCCGGAAAGGCAAAGGCCAGATCTGTCATGCGCATGACAAACCCATCCACATAACCGCCACGTGCCGCCGCAATCGCACCCAGCGGAATACCGATCCCGGCACCGACCAGAACGGCAATCACCGATACCGCAAGCGTATTGCGTGCGCCGACCATGATCATGGAAAAAACATCGCGACCAAAACTGTCGGTGCCAAAAAGATGGCCTAGGCCCGGTCCCTGCAACTTGTCGGCAAAATTCATTGCGGTCGGCGACCACGGCGTCCAGACGAGAGAAACCAGCGCCATAACGGTCAATAGTGCCGTAATGCATGTGCCAAGGGTGAGATTGCGGTTCATCGCGCCGCCTTTGCCGAAAGACGCGGGTCGAGAAAACCATAGATGAGATCGATGATGAAATTGACCGCGATCACGCAAGCGGCCAGCAGCGTTACCAGCGATTGCACAGTCATAAGATCACGCTGCGCGATGGCCTGAAACACCAGACGCCCGGTGCCCGGCAGATTAAAGACATTCTCGATGATGATGGTTCCGGCCAGAAGAAACGAGAATTGCAACCCGATGATGGTGACGACCGGGATCAGCGCATTGGGGACGGCATGACGCCACAGTGCCGCCTTGCGGGTCAGCCCCTTGGCCCGCGCAGTTCGCACGAAATCCTCACCGAGTGTCTCGATGACGGAGGAACGCGTAACGCGGGCAAGAATGGCGGCAAGCGGCAAGGCGAGCGCCAAGGCGGGCAAAACCAGAGAGCGTAGACCGTTCCAGAATCCACCCTCCCAGCCTGCGAAACCCGAAGCCGGAAACCAGCCAAGTTGCAATGCGAACAGCAGGATGAGCAGCAGTCCGAGCCAGAAATTGGGGATAGCGACCCCGACCTGCGCCACGCCCATGGAAAGCAGATCACCCACTCTGCCGCGCCTTGAAGCTGCATAGACACCAAGCGGAATGGCGACTGCGATCGAAAGCAACATGGACAAAAGTGCGAGCGGCAGCGTGACCATGATACGGGGACCAAGCAAGTCGCTGATCGGCACGGAATAAGTATAGCTCGTGCCGAAATCACCTTTGAGGAAACCGCCGATCCATTCGAGATAGCGCCACCACAAAGGTTGATCAAGGCCAAGCTGCCGATGGAGGGCGGCAAGTGTTTCAGGCTCGGCATTCATGCCGAGCATAACCGCTGCCGGATCTCCTGGCAAAAGCTGCATCAGTAAAAAGACGATGAGGGATGCCGCGAGTGTGGTCAGTAGAAGCGAGATCAGGCGAGCGGATATGTAAGCCAGCAAGGCGACCTACTCCCAATAGGCTTGTGTCAGGTCATCCGCCGGGATCGGCATGTTCTTCCACAGACCTTTGACTTTTTTATTCCAGACGCCGATTTTCGGTAGCGCATAAAGAAAAATATTAGGCGTGTCTGCAGCGAGCTTCTCCTGCAGTTTTTTGACAAGCTGCAATTGCTCTTCGTCGCTCCCTGCTTCTGCATAGGCCTTGTAGAGCGCCTTATAGTCGGCGTTGTCATAATTGAAGTAATAGCTGTCCCGCGCATAGATATCGAGGTCGCGTGCCTCGGTATGCGCGATGATCGTGGCGTCATAATCGGAACGTTTGAATACCTGATCGAGCCATTGCGCGAATTCAATCGGCACCAGATTGACCTGAATACCCACTTCCGCCAACATGGCCGCAATGATCTCGCCACCGCGCCGCGCATAAACCGGCGGTGGCAATGTGACGGTGATGCGGGTTCCAGATGCAACCCCTGCTTCCTGCAAAAGCTTTTTTGCCTTGGCAGGATCATAGGGATAGGTTTGCGCAAGATCGATAAAGCCTGGATCGACCGGTGCATAATGCGAGCCGATGGGCGTGCCAACGCCCGAATAAGTGCCGTCAATCAGCGCCTTTGTGTCGATGGCGTGGGCAAGAGCCTGCCGTACCTTGATATTATTAAAGGGCGCTTTGGCATTGTTGAGCGCCAGCAAGACCTTGCCTGCGCTATCGCCCACTTCGACATGCAATTTATCGTCATTCCTGAAACGATTGATGAGTTCAGGCGCCTGAAACATGGGGAAGGCATCAATGTCACCGGCAAGCATCGCTGCTGCCGCAGCTGTTGGATCGCTTACAAAACGAAACGTGACAGCGGAGAGTTTTGCAGGTTCACCCCAATAATCGGGATTGCGCTCCAGCTCGACCCGGTCTCCCTGCACCCAACGCTTGAAACGAAACGGCCCCGTGCCGATCGGTTTGGTCTTGTTGGTTGCTGCCGATTGTGGCGCAATCATCACCGCGTCGCCCCAGCCCATATTAAACAGGAAGTTTGAAGCCGGTCGTTTCAGCGTGATAACAGCCGTTGTCGCATCGGGACATTGCGTAGTGGCAATCGGTTCAAACAGGCCTTTTTGCGCATTGGTGGAATCGGAGGCCACAGCACGCTCATAGGAAAATTTCACAACCGCGCAATCAAAGGGCGTACCATCGTGGAACTGGACGCCTTCCTGCAGTTTGAACCGGTAAGTCAGCTTGTCATCGGATACGGTCCAGCTTTCAGCCAGCAGCGGTTTTACCGTTCCATCCTCGGCAATCCGCACCAGGCCTTCATAGAGATTGGCATAGGTCACCTGCCGTATGCCGGCGGCAGCATTGGCGGTCGGGTCCAGCCCCGGCGGTTCCAGCACTTCGCCGACGATCAGCGTATCTTTTGCAAAGACACCATTGATGGATGCCAGCATGATCGCTGTCACAAGCGTCGCGTTCAGCAGATGGCCCATAGCTCCCCTCACTCCTGTATACTCTAATGTAACCGCCACCGTTTCAGTTGCTTCGCACGCTTTTAACAGCTGACAGGGAATAATTATAGGTTCCAAGGTTTTGAGACCTTTACATTCGGGGCAAGGTTCGTGACAACGTTTCCTATACAGAGCATCCGGTCCGTTCTGCACCTTATGTCATTACCGGTTGGTGAAATGAAGCACGAAATTGCTATTCAAAAAGGTCCATCCGCAGCGCTCGATGGATTGCCGAAGCCGCGTATTTACTGGGCTTGGGCGACCCTGATGGTGGGTTTGACATTGGCGGTTGTGGACGGGACAATCGCCAGTGTCGCCTTGCCGACAATCGCCGCTCATTTTTCCGCAGGTCCCGCCGCCTCCATCTGGATCGTGAATGGGTATCAGCTCGCAATCGTGATCAGCCTGCTGCCACTTGCGGTTCTTGGTGAGATTTACGGCTATCGCCGCGTGTATCTTTTGGGTGTTTCCCTGTTCACCGTCGCTTCGATCGCCTGCGTGTTTGCACGCTCACTGGAAGTACTCACCCTTGCCCGCATCGTACAGGGGTTCGGAGCGGCTGGGCTTATGAGTGTCAATACAGCACTTTTACGCTATATAGTTCCTCAAGCAAAATTCGGCACGGCAATCGGTGTTAACGCCCTTGTCGTCGCCCTGTCCTCAACGATCGGACCAACACTTGCCGGTGTTATCTTGTCATGGTTCACCTGGCCGTGGCTGTTTGCGATCAACATTCCCTTAGGCGTTGCCGCGGTTGCCATGGGTATCGTGAGCCTACCGGAAAATGATCGTTCTCAACGCAAATTCGATATCGTCAGCGCGATATTGAGCGCTCTCATGATCGGGCTTCTGGTGACGACAATCGACAGCGCTGGCAGCGATGAAGGCTATGGCATTGTCTTGCTTCAAGCCGTTTTATGTCTTGGGGCTGGAATCTGGCTTACCCGCCGATCCTTGCGCATGCCCGAACCGCTGCTGCCGCTCGATCTGCTGCGCATTCCGGTGTTCACGCTGTCATTGTGCACCTCGATCATGTCGTTTCTGGCACAAATGATGGCATTCATCTCCCTGCCGTTTCTGTTTCAAACCGTATTCGGTTTCAAGCCCATCGAGGTCGGCTTTCTCATGATGCCCTGGCCCATTGCGCTGGCACTGGTGGCGCCGCTTTCCGGCAAGTTATCCGATAAACACTCACCAGCGATTCTTGGGCTCTTGGGACTCATAACCTTTGCGACCGGCCTGGCATTGATGGGTATGCTGCCTCCCCAGCCGACGATTGCCGATATTAGCTGGCGCATGGCCATCTGCGGCATTGGTTTCGGGCTGTTTCAGCCCCCCAACAATCGCTTGATCATGGCGTCCACTCCTCGCTCCCGCAGCGGGGCTGGAAGTGGTATGCTCGGCACTGCGCGGCTGCTGGGGCAATCGCTTGGTGCGGCTTTTGTCGCTCTCTTGATGGCAAAATGGGGGGTAGCAGGGATACCCTCCATGCTGCTTATCGCTTCAGGCTTTGCCTTGCTCGCTTCCCTGATCAGCGCGTCGCGGCTCAAACGTTGAATAGTCGACCGAGACTTACCCTCATCCACAGGGATAAAAAATCTTATGTCCGAGCGCAGTTTCTCTGTTGCAATCTACAACGCGTTGGTTCATATACCGCCTGCCTGACAGAGATGATTTGTCTCCGGAAAGACTGGCGCGAGCGGGTGTAGCTCAGGGGTAGAGCACAACCTTGCCAAGGTTGGGGTCGAGGGTTCGAATCCCTTCGCCCGCTCCAGTTTTATTAAAAATCCTTTCTAGTTATAAAAATTAGATATCGCGTTCGGTATCACTGGCTGGTGATGACGCGATAATTGAGTGCTGGTTGCGCAAATACGTTGGGATCTTATGGCCAAGGACCAGATGCACAAAAAGACTGCTCGATACGCAAAGCATGATGACGCGTACTGGCTGGATACACCCCAGCGCTATGGACTTATCAGCCGAGCAATGCATTGGGGCATGGCCTATTTGCTGATCTGGCAGTTTTTCTCGATCTTATTGTGGAAGGGTTTTGGCCCGGCGGAATGGGTAAAGACCGTCACCAGCTTCGGACCTTATCATGGCACTGTTGGACTTCTGGTATTCCTGCTCGTCATCCTGCGTGCCGTGTGGGCATGGATCAACCGAACCAAACGCCCGCCTCACGAAAACGGAACAATAGGCTTGGCCGCACGTGCTGGCCATATAGCTCTCTATCTTTTGATGTTCGCGATCCCGACACTTGCCCTGTTACGGGCATATGGCAATGGCAAAGGCTGGAATCCCTGGGGTCTGCCGTTGATCCCAGCGACCGGTGAAGAGCGCGTATGGCTGATTGCTCCCGCCAACGCGCTGCATAGCACATTGTCGTGGCTGCTTGCTGCACTGATCGCAGGGCACATCATAATGGCATTTTTTCACGCGATCATTCGAAAAGACGGCATCTTTTCGCGCATGGCGGGACCATTGCGCAAACGGTCCCGCAGCGTATCAGGCAGAATATGATCCACCAGATGCCGGGATTGAATACCTAGCACCCTCTTCTCACCGACCCCGGTTATGCGTGCGCTCATAAAGCTCGCGCACCATGCCGCTCGCCGTTTTTTCGAATAGAAACGGCAGGATAGCATGAATCAAAGCGGCAAAAGCCGCAAGGAATAGCTTCAACGAGAACCGACCGGCGAAAAGCATGTGCTCGAAATAGGTCTCATCCACCGAAGCCGGATGCTCTGTAAAAAGTCGGCTGATATTTTTGGTCATAAAATATTCTCCCATCACATTTGAAAATTTATTCAGTTCGCTGCTATAGGCCCACCATGCCTCCATGTTAGCAAAACCAGAACAAATGAAATCTCAAATTATTCTTGAATATTGTATTTAATTGGGACAAATATCCCTATATGACCAACATTATTGACGATATAGACCGTAAAATTCTTGTCGAACTGCAAAAAGACGGTACGCTTTCCGTCGATTCTCTTTCCGAGCGTGTCACCCTGTCGCGTAACGCCTGCTGGCGACGGGTCAAGCGGATGGAAGACGATGGCGTCATCAAGGCACGTGTCGCACTGGTGGATGCTGAGATGGCGGGTTGCGGTCTTTCCGTGTTCATTCTGGTGCGAACATCCAGCCATGATCCCGACTGGCTCACGGTATTTCGCAACGCCATGCACCGTTTTCCTGAAATCATCGGCGTCTACCGCATGACCGGAGATCTCGACTATGTGCTGAAAGCGCGCGTCAGCGACGTCAAAGCCTATGACCGTCTCTATCAGCGGCTAATAGCCAGCGTTCCGCTTTCCGATGTATCAGCTTCTTTTGTCATGGAGGAAATCAAGGAGACGACAGCCATTCCGCTATATGGAGACATTTAAGCGTATAAGCATCATATGAACCGACTATCGTTTGCAAATCGGCAAATAGGCGGTACACCTTTGAAGCGTTTTCGCGTATGAGCGTTGCCAATGAAATTCCCAACAGGAAAGGCCCTCTCATGACAGCAGTATCTGCTCCCGCGCTTGGCATTATTCGTCTGGAACATGCTAACGGCCTTGAATTACCTGCTTATGAAACATCCGGCTCAGCAGGTATGGATTTGCGCGCGGCAGTAGCCGAAGACCGGCAGATCGTGCTCCTGCCGGGTCGGCGCACACTGGTGCCGACCGGTCTCATCTTTGAAATTCCGCAAGGCTATGAGGTCCAGATACGCCCGCGCTCCGGCCTCGCCTTCAAAAGCGGCATCACCTGCCTCAATACACCCGGAACGATCGATTCCGATTATCGTGGGGAGGTGAAAATCCTGCTCATCAATCTTGGAGAAGACGATTTCCGCATAGAGCGCGGCATGCGGATTGCACAGGCTGTTTTTGCGCCCGTCGTGCAAGCCTTAATCGAAGAGCGCACGACGATTACAGATACGGAACGCGGAGCCGGTGGGTTTGGCTCGACCGGAACAGCGTGACCGAAAATAGCGCTCTAAAATAAAAAGCCGGTTCACACCGGCTTTTTTCAGATTTCAAGAAACAATCAAATAAACCTCCCAAAATCTTGCGTCTCTATTGCGGAACTGCAGGCAGTTTCTTCATTTCATGACAAATATTTAAGATGAAATCCTCGTTGTAGACATTTACATACCACAAATGCGCTTTATCGCTGTGCGGGTTTGGTAGAAACGATTTCTTGCTTGTACCGATTTGCTAATGGTGATTTTCGTCAGTCAGCCTAGTAATAGCGCGTCTTGAAACTTTTCGAATTGCAGAGGTTGTCCGTTGCTTAAAACATTGAATTCGACCGAAAAGGGTCAGCAGGCAGCGCCTTTGCGAAAGCATTCCGGTAAATCTCGCCGGTGGTGGCTTTGGATTCTTATTCTCGTAATTGCTGGTAGCTCTGTCTGGTATTTTTACGATGTGCGGACCGCGGGAACCGAAAAAAGCAACTATCTTGCGGAACCGGTCACGCGTGGTGATATCGAAAACGCCATCACAGCAGTGGGCACGCTCAGCGCGCTTCGCAGCATCAATGTCGGCGCGCAGGTTTCGGGCCAGTTGAAAAGCGTCAAGGTCGAAGTCGGTGATCAGGTCAAGCAGGGGCAGCAGCTAGCTGAAATCGATGCATCGCCCTTTGAGAAAAAAATCGAAATCGCCAACGCGCAGCTCGATAATCTGAAAGCGCAGCTTCTCAGCAAGGATGCTCAACTGACATTGAAAAAACTCAATGCTAAACGCCAGAAGTCGCTGCTCGCCACCCGTGGCGTGTCACAGGCAACGGTCGATCAGGCCGATGCCGACCTTGCCATCGCCGAAGCAGATGTGAAGGCGCTCGGTGCGCAGATACGCCAACAAGAAGCCCAGCTTTCCAGTGACATGGTGGATCTTGGTTACACGAAGATTTACAGCCCCATGGACGGAACGGTCGTCGACCAGAGCGCCAAGGAAGGCGAAACGCTCAATGCCGTTCAAAGCGCTCCAACCATCGTGACCGTTGCCGATCTTACTACCATGACCGTGGAGGCACAGGTTTCCGAAGCCGATATTTCGAGGCTGAAGCCCGACATGTCGGTCTATTTCACCCTGCTTGGACAACCAGACAAACGCTTTACAGGCACTCTCCGCCAGATCAAACCGACGCCTGAGACCGAAAATAACGTCGTGCTTTATTACGCACTTTTCGATGTGCCTAACCCGACCCGCGAATTAATGCTCAACATGAGTGCGCAGGTCTATTTCGTCATCGATTCCGCAAAAAATGTTCTGCTTGTGCCCGTATCCGCCTTGAGCGAAAAACACGAACGCAGTGCGCAATCCGACAAGACCGAAACCGTCGTGCGGGTGGTCAACGACAATGGCGTCGTGAGCGAGCGTTCGGTCGAAATAGGCGTGCGTAGCCGCGTTCAGGCGGAAATCAAAAAGGGATTGCAGGAAGGCGACAAGGTCATCGTGACCAGTGCATCGGATACGGCAACAGGCGCCAATGCCCGTGGACGACGTGGCGGGCCGTTTTTCTGATGACCACAACCACGCACCATACGCCGCTGATCAGGCTTGAAGACATCCGCAAGACCTACCACAACGGCGATCTTGCCGTAGAGGTTCTCCACGGCATTACACTCGATATTGAGGCCGGAGAATTCGTGGCCATCATGGGGGCCTCGGGTTCGGGCAAGTCGACGCTGATGAACATTCTGGGTTGCCTCGACAGCCCGAGCGGTGGTCATTACCTTATCGACGGTGAAGATGTATCGACGCTCGACGCCGATGCGCTGGCAGGTTTACGCAGGCGCACTTTTGGCTTTGTATTCCAGAGCTACAATCTGATTGCGACCTCGACCGCGCAGGAAAATGTTGAAGTTCCGGCCATTTATGCCGGTCTATCGTCCTCTGAGCGCCATCAGCGTGCCGCCGAACTATTGAAATCGCTCAAGCTTGGCGACCGTCTCGACCATCGCCCCAATCAACTATCGGGCGGTCAGCAGCAGCGTGTTTCCATTGCGCGCGCTCTTATGAATGGTGGCCGCATCATCCTTGCTGACGAGCCCACCGGCGCGCTTGACAGCCAGAGCGGCGAAGACGTGATGGAGCTGTTGCGTTCCATGCATCAGCAAGGTCACACCATCATCCTGATCACGCATGCACGCGAAGTGGCCGAACGCGCCGACCGTCTGATCGAGATCAGGGACGGGCAGATTTTATCCGACACGGTCAAGCGCGCCGTCCCCGACATGGAAGCGCCCCGCCGCTTGCAGCAGGACGACACGCATGCAGCCAGTATAACCGATGTATCGGAAGCGGTAAAAATGGCCATGCGGGCATTAAAGGCCAATATTTTCCGCACCGTGCTGACCCTGCTTGGCATCATTATCGGCGTCAGCTCCGTGGTGACGATGCTTGCGATCGGAACCGGTGCCCAGAATTCCATTCTCGACCGTATCAACGCCATGGGCACCGATCTCATTCTCGTGCGTCCCGCAATGGCGGGCTTCCGGGGAACGGGAAGTATTGCAACCCTGGTACCCGAAGATGCTGACGCCATTCTGGAACTTCCCAATATCAAATCCGCAGTGCCAGAAGTCACCGGAACGGTTACGTTGCGCCGCGGCAATATCGATTACCAGTCCCAGGCCAACGGAACAGTGCCCGCTTTTTCGCAAGCCAAGTCATGGAAACTTGCTTCCGGCGATTTCATAACCCAAAGCGACATGTCCGCCTATGCGCCCGTTGCAGTTCTTGGGGCCACGGTGGTGAAGACGCTTTTTCCCGATGGCTCCAATCCGGTTGGACAACATATTCTC
Source organism: Brucella sp. BE17 (assembly GCF_039545455.1). Taxonomy (NCBI): domain Bacteria; kingdom Pseudomonadati; phylum Pseudomonadota; class Alphaproteobacteria; order Hyphomicrobiales; family Brucellaceae; genus Brucella; species Brucella sp. BE17. The sequence goes on from NZ_CP154467.1 coordinate 1,561,517, forward strand.
ATTCATAAAATCCCGTTCCAGATCATCGGGACACTAGAGGCCAAGGGAGCAGGTTTTGGCGGATCAGATCAGGACGATGTGGTAATTGTGCCGCTTTCGACGGGTAATCTGCGCCTGTTCGGACAGAAATACGTCCGAACCATTACGGTTCAAGTGAAGGACTCTGATCTTATCAACACGACTCAGGAACAAATCCAGAAGCTTCTCGATCAGCGCCACAGACAGAACGATACGATGATTACGAACATGTCATCTATCCGCGAGGATGCCACTGCCATGGGGAATACGCTCACCGTTTTTCTAGGCTCGGTTGCAGCCATATCGCTTCTTGTCGGTGGGATTGGCGTGATGAACATCATGCTTGTAAGCGTTACCGAACGCACGCGCGAAATTGGCGTACGGATGGCGACAGGCGCTCGACGACGTGACATTCTTCTGCAGTTCATTACAGAAGCCGTCACAGTATCGGCGATCGGTGGCGCATTTGGCGTGGCACTGGGACTTGGCGCCGCAGCACTCGCCGGTTGGGCCGGGCTTGCCATCGGTTACAGTGTCGGCCCGGTATTGCTGGCATTTGCCTGTGCCTTCGCCACGGGGCTTGTCTTCGGCTTCCTGCCAGCACGAAAGGCTTCACGCCTTCTGCCAGCCGTGGCCCTATCCTCGGAATAAAAGCGCAATATTTTTTGCCTTGAAAGACCAAGAAAAAGCCGGCTTTCTTAGCAGCATTCATTCAAACGAAAGAGGCAAGGTGACTGCCATTCGTGCTTTAGCAATAGCAGGCGGCGGTGCGGGCACCGGCGAAGCACGGCGTGCCGCTTCTACCGCCAACTGATCGACGGTGGCATCACCGGACGAGCTGGCGACCCGAGCAGAGAGCACATTTCCTGAAGGGTCGACGACAAAGTTGACAAGCACCCGTCCTTTGGCATCACGTTTCCTGCGCTTCAAATAGCGGACACTGCGCGCCATATGCGATTGCAGTTTCGAACTCCATTTGGCTGAACTCACACCCGCTGATGCCGAATTGTTCTGGCCACGCCGATTAGCGGCAGCTTTGGCCCCGTCGTTGGCATCAATGCGCGGTGCACTTGCCTGCCGGGTCTCTCGCGCCTTCTCGGCCTTTTTCGGCTTGGGCTTTTCCACCTTCTTCGGCTTGGGCTTCGGCTCCGGTTTAGGTTCAGGCTTTTCTACCGGCTTGGGTACCGCAACTTCAGCCTTTTCAGTTTCAACAACGTCAGGGACAATCTCTTCCGGCTCTTCGGGTTCGGGCGGCGTCACCTCTTCCGGCTCAGGCGGTGTCGGCTCAGGTTCGGGCTCAATTTCTTCTTCCGGTACTTCAGCGGTTTCAGGCTGAGCGCTCTCGGATGCCTGCTCTTCTAGAGGAGCCGTTGGCTCCGGCGCAAGCTCGACAACCATCGCCGCAACTTCACCGCCGTCCGGTTGGTCCTGATCCTGCGTTACGTGAATAACATAGGCGCCCGCAGCATGAGCCGACAGAACGAGAATACCAGCGCAAAGCCAGCGGCCTGTATCCCGCCAGAAGGAAGACTGGGGCGCATCAGGAGAAGCAACCTTGATAGGCGGGTGATCGGGCGGCAATTGTATCATTGACCGGCTCCAGCAGGCGTGGGCCCAGGCCGATCAGCTGCTCCGGGCGGCGTGTCTGCACCAACTGTTTCCAACCCTACCAACGCGATCTTCAGATATCCAGCCTCACGCAACAAGTTCATGACGCGCATAAGCTCGCCATAGCCGACATTCTTGTCGGCGCGCAGAAAAATGCGGGCTTCCTTGTTTTTTTCCGATGCCCCATCAAGGAAGCTGCCAAGATTTTCGCGCACGACCATGTCATTGCCGACATTGAGACTGAGATCGCTTTTCAGCGTCACATAAAGCGGTTTGTCAGGACGCGGCTGAGGTGCAGCTGTCGAGGCAGGCAGATCGACCTTCACATCGACGGTCGCCAAGGGTGCTGCAACCATGAAGATGATCAGCAACACAAGCATCACATCGATAAAGGGCGTTACGTTGATCTCGTGATTGAGTTCGAGATCGTCACCGCCGCCTTCACGAACCTTACCAGCCATGGCTCCTACTCCGCTGCATGCAGCGCGCTTTCGTGCACGCCCGCTTTACTGAAATCCAGATCGCGGCTGACCAGCCGCTCGACACCTGCGGAAGCATCAGCCAACAACGAGCGGTAACCGGTAATCCCGCGTGCAAAAGCATTATAGATTACGACGGCGGGGATAGCGGCAACAAGACCAATCGCGGTCGCAAGCAGGGCTTCCGCAATACCAGGCGCGACCACAGCAAGGTTGGTCGTCTGCGCCTCACTGATATTGATGAACGAGTTCATGATGCCCCACACGGTACCGAAAAGACCGACGAAGGGAGCAACGGAACCGATCGTCGCCAGAACCCCCGTACCTCTGGACAAGTTGCGACCTGCCTTGGCTTCAATGCGCGTGAGACGCGAGGAGACACGCTCCTTGACGCCTTCACCGCCCGAACGCGCAACCGCAGGACTGGAAAGACGCACTTCATCTTCGGCAGCCCGCACCATAATGGCACCCGGACCCTTGACCCCATCCAGTGCACTGACCGCATCCGAGAGCGTGGCGGAGTGACCGATGATTTTGAGAGCCTTGCGCGCACGACGGCGCGCACCGGAAAGTTCGAGCGATTTGGCAATCCACACGGTCCATGTCGCAAGTGACGCAAGGGCCAGACCGATCATTACAGTCTTCACCACCCAATCTGCGGCCATGAACATGCCCCACGGAGAAAGGTCCTGTGGTAAGGTCGCATCTCTTTCCTCACCGACGGCCTGAACCGGCACTGCGGGGCTCTGCTGCTGTAGCACCGGCGATTGCTCGGCTTCACCACCCGTCTGGGCGGGAACCGGCGACGGAGCAGGCTGGGTGGCCGGGGCCTGACCCGTCGGCGTCTGCTCGGCTGGCCGTTGCGCAACAGGCGCTTGCGTGGAAGGCTGCGCCGGCTCTGGAGCCGCATTCTGGGCCATTGCCGGGGCGAAACCCAGCCCAAAGCTCAGCAATACTACGCTCATCGCCGCAGCCATGGAGCCTTTCCGACAAAAACCAGTCATTTTGATCGCCTTTTGATTGTTCAACTCGGGCGTCCGCGACAACCCATTGCGCAGCTGCCGAGCTCGCTTTTCGGGCCCTTCTTAACTCCCAATAATATGATTACGCAAGTCATGTTTGATCAGGATTGCATTTTTCTGGGTTCAAAACCGAAAGCTCCAATCAACCCGGCATAAATAGCTGTTGCAAAATAATGGCAAATCGGACCTCATACCTTCATCAGATTATCGGCTCAGGGCGGGCGAGTTTCTGTGGAGGAACCAGCACATGACGCTCAAAGAAATTCAAGCGCTGGAACATGCCGCCAGAACGGCTATGGCAGGCAATGACGACCCGCTGCCTTCAGCCCCCTCCTCTTTCAGGGTCACTTATCTAGGACTGGCATTTCTGGCTATTTGTGTGCTGATCTATCTGGTTTTTGCTTGAGGGCACAGATTCTGCCCTTTATTGGGACCAGTCTCATTTACCATATGAAGGATGAAACAGCGCTAGCAGTTGCCGGATTAGCAGTTGCGTGCAACCATTAGGCTTATAACGCGTTAACAGCACGATCATCCGTTACGTGACAGGAGACCCGATATGGCGCGAGCATCCACCAAGACAGGCAATCTGGAAAAAAAGATCGAAGAAACCCTCACCGATTCAACGCCTCAGGATCTGCAGGCGCAGGTCGAGCAGTTGCGAGAAGATATCGCAGCCATTGCCGCAACTCTTGGTGATCTCGGTTCACAGACCGTGCGCGATGCAAAGCGCAGTGCCACCCAAACCTATCAAAGCGCTTATCAGCAAGGCGGTGACATCGTCGATGAGCTGTGTGGAAAAGCGCAAGATCTGGAAGCTCAGCTCGTGGAAAAAGTTCGTGAGCGACCCGTCGCTTCTCTCGCAACGGCTTTGGGCATCGGCTATCTTCTCGCTCTCCTCACACGCCGCTGAGGCGTGTCATGCTAAAAGCTCTCATCCCTTTATTGTCGGCTGTTGCTGGTGAGCAAGTGAAATTCGCTGCTCACCGCACTAAGAGAACCGTTATATTTGGAGCCGTAATAGCCGTTTTCGGCCTGATAGCCGCGACTTTCCTCTGTGTGGCGGCCTTTCTGGCGCTGGAGCGGACTTATGACGGTCCGCTCGCGGCTCTTATTCTTGCAGCCGTTGCCTTGATCATGGCTTTGATCATTCTGGCCGTTTTGAAAATTCAGGACGCTGCGGAAGAAAGAAAACGCAAGCAACGCATCGAAGCCGATAAATCGGCGCTCATGGCGACTGCGGCGGTCGCCACGGTTCCGTCCATCCTCAAGCGTCCCATCCTTGCTGCAGCCCTGCCACTGGCAGGTATCGCACTGGTCTCTCTCTTGGGCAAAAAGAAACGCTCACGCAAACTGTGATCACTCTGACTTTTACGAGCGTTCTTTGGTAGACTTAAATATATGCCCCGGAAATTTTCCGGGGCATAGTTAGAAAAATATCTTATCGTTTTTAAATGAACTACTCTTCGGCCTTTTCCTCGCTCGAGCGAGAAGCGCCATCTGTATCCTCGACCAGCGATGCAAGTCGAACTGTAACACATGTGCCAGAACCGCTTCCGGCATGCGTGTAAATCGGTTCTTCGCCAAATTGCATGCAAAGCTGCTTGACAACAAGCATGCCAAGGCCATTTTTCTGGGACGCCTTGGCATCATCTTTCCCGCCCCAGCCAATGCCGTCATCTTCTACGACCAGGACTGGTACGTCATCGGGGCCATTCTGCAGACGAACAAAAATATGCCCTTGCGCGCGGCCCTTGAAGGCATGTTTGATGGCATTGGTGACGAGCTCGCCGACGATAATGCCGATTGTCGTGACATCGCGCGCTTTGAGATCCAGAGAGGCAAAATCCGTAACGATCTCGAATTTTCGATCATTGCCAACGGCCTCGAGGATATCATCAATCACCGAAGTCAGAAACTCATCAACATGCGCGGTCTCCATATCCTCGCCGAGCCGCAAACGCCGATGGGCCGTTGAAACAGTCTGAACCCTGTCTCGTGCCGCCGAAAGGGCTGCACGAGCATCTTCGCTGCTGGCCTGTCGCATCTGCAAGCCCAGCAACGATGAGACTGTCGCAAGCGAATTGCCGATCCGATGATTAGTGTCCTGCAAAAGAAGTTCCACCCGATGGCGCTCGTGCTCGGCGATGCGTCGTTCTTCTTCCAGTTCTGCGGTTCGCTCCTGAACACGCAACTCCAGGATTTCATTTTCCGAGCGAAGCGCCGTTTGCCCCTCGATCATCATTCTCACATAACGCTGAACCCGCGTGAACAACAAGAACGCCAGCATGGCAGCAGATGCCAAGGCAACGATCGAAGCCGCAACCATCCAGTAACGCATACGATTGATGCGCGCATTCCGTTGAGCAAGATGCTGCTCTTCAACCTCGATAAATTGCGCAACCGTTTGCGAAAGGCGATCCATCAGGCGACCGGCATTACCGTCTCGCACTTTCGCCAATGCCGCATCGACATTTCCGCGAGAAACCACCTCTGTCGTCTCGCGCACTTCCTCCTGTTGCCCCTCGATCAGCGCGCGTATCTGTTTCACGCGCGCGTCCTGCAAGGGACTGGACCCCACAAGGGATTCGAATTCGGTGAGCATCTGGTCTGCGGCAAGAACGGAATTACGATACAGTTCGAGCTGTGCTTCATCCAGGGTCAGAAGATAACCGCGCCTGCTCATTTCTATATTGCTGGCGAGCCGCGCAACCTTGTCGACCTGCTGGCGCAATGCATAATTGCGGGAGATGTCGACGATCTGATGGTTGACGCTCGATGAAAGAAACATCGTCATCAACGCCGATAACAAGACCAGTCCGAGCGACGCAATAACGGCAATCGGTCTCAATGAGGACTGGAAAAATTTCTGCGACAAGGCTGAAGGCAATATGCGCCCCATAAACTGACTTCCGCCGACAGGGGATATCAGCGGCACAAGTCACCAATGGTTTTAATCAACATTTGCTCCCCCATAGCGGGTTCGCCCAGAGCAGATGCCAAAGCCTATAAAACCACTAGTAAGCTTGCGTTTCCAGTGGATTCTCGAAAGTCGCGTTCAGCTGCACGCGCAAAGCGCACAACTGAACACAAGATTGGTCCACTAAAGCAGAAAACTTTAACGAAAGCTAAAATATTTGCTCAAAAGAGATGCCGGCCGCGTTGTGTACGGTAGCGGACAAAGCAGCATCATCATGCGAAGCTTCTCAAAGTCACGCGCGACGAGTCAGCATCTGGTCCGTAATCGCTTTCGCCTTCGATCTTCAAAATTTCTTGCAAACGTGTCCGTGCGCGACTCACGCGGCTTTTGATCGTACCAACCGCACAACCGCAAATTTCAGCGGCCTCTTCGTAAGCAAAACCTGATGCCCCGATCAAAATGATCGCTTCGCGCTGATCGTCTGGAAGCTGTTCAAGTGCCGCACGAAAATCCTGAAGGTCGAGTGCGCCGTATTGCGATGGATGCACGGCAAGCTGGTCGCTGAAAATACCATCCGTGTCTTGAACCTCGCGTCCACGCTTGCGCATCTGTGAGTAGAATTCGTTACGCAGGATGGTGAAAAGCCAAGCCTTCATATTGGTGCCCATCTCGAAGGACTCCTGCTTAGCCCAGGCTTTCATGATAGCGTCCTGCACGAGATCGTCGGCCTTGTCATGCTGACCACTCAGCGACACGGCGAACGCACGCAAACTAGGCAACGCAGCCAAAAGCTCGCGCTTGAACTGCGCATTACCGTCAGCCGACGGAGCGGGTACTTTGTCCACGCATACTCTCCTGTTCAGCCTGATCAAGCTTTTCGAGAAGGTCCAGAAAGCGGTCCGGCACAGTTTCATCTTGTATCGACGTGTACAAGGCTCTGAGCTTGAAACCGACTTCGCAATTGGGTCCTAAAATATCCTTCTGAATCCGCCGGGATGGTCCGGCGCCATTCATATGAAGGTTGTTTTTATGGGTCATACTGGATTGTTCTAGGCTGGAAGCCTTGTCCTTGTTGTTACCGTGTCTGTGGAGCCAAATGCACCACGTTCAAAAAAGTTCCAAAAATATCCTACAGAATGGAACTTTTTTCACCGACGCCCGTTGATAAGCATAATGCCGCGCCAAAACGCAGTTTTCTGTGTGTCCGACATCCTCATGAAACGTATATAACGCATCATTAAGAGTTGGAATAAAACAAAGCGGCAATTGAGGAGTTGCTATCATGACGTTATCCACGCGTATCGCGCCCCATCTTCCCTATCTTCGTCGCTTTTCTCGTGTCCTCACAGGCTCTCAGGGATCCGGCGATGCTTATGTGGCAGCGGTACTCGAAGCTCTCATCGCAGATGTCAGTATTTTCCCGGCAAGCTCGTCGGATCGCATTGGCCTTTATCGTCTGTTTTGTGAATTGCATAAGACCGCGTCTATTCAGATTCCTGAACAGACATCGGAGATTGCCTGGGAGCAGCGCGCAACCCGCAATCTCTCTCATATTTCTCCCCTGCCCCGGCAGGCCTTTCTGCTCGTGGCCGTAGAAGGCTTCAGCGAAAAGGAAACCGCGGAAATTCTTGACCTCGACGAACCTGAGCTCAATCGCCTTCTTGCCTCCGCATCGACGGAAATTTCGCGTCAGGTTGCAACGCGTCTGATGATCATCGAAGACGAGCCGCTTATCGCCATGGATATTGAACAGATGGTGGAGAGCCTCGGCCACGAGGTCGTCGGTATCGCGCGCACCAAGGATGAGGCGCTGGAACTCTATAAGAAAGAAAAGCCGCGCATGGTTCTGGCTGATATCCAGCTTGCCCAGGGAAGCTCTGGGATCGATGCCGTTAATGAAATTTTGCAGCAGGATACGATCCCGGTCATCTTCATTACGGCTTTTCCCGAGCGCCTTCTTACCGGCGAGAGACCGGAACCGACATTCCTCGTTACCAAGCCCTTCAATCCAGACATGGTTAAAGCGCTCATAAGTCAGGCATTGTTCTTCGAGGAAACATCGCAGATTGCAGCGTAACCAAATTTATGAAACTTTGGCGTCTTTTTGGAAAGTATAATTCCGGAAAGGCGCTGTTTTTCGTGAGTCGCTAATAGAATGCAGACTGTAAATCTTCTCTTTTCATGTTTCAGCAGGAACCGAATGCCGGTCAAGGGCGTTTATTTTGCATATATAAAAGAGGAGATCGAACATGCTTTATTATGCGCTGGTATTTCTGGTCGTTGCTTTGGTAGCAGGTGCTTTGGGTTTTGGCGGCATTGCCGGAGCCTCAGCCGGAATTGCCCAAATTCTGTTCTTCGTTTTTCTGGCCCTTCTGGTCGTATCGCTTATCGCTTCTGCAATTCGCAAGGCTTAAAGGATTTACGACTTCGCACTGAATTCGAAGTCATTAAAAAAGACCGTCGCGCGTCAGGAGCGCGACGGTTGTTTTCATATGAAAGTCAGAGCTCAATCCGTTCTACAGCTTTGCAATCTTAATTATCGAGACCGACATGAGCGCATCGAACCAGTCATCGCGAGAAGCAAAGCCAGACGCGGCCCGTCTAAGAGCGCTGCTTCGAGCCGTGCGCAACAGCAATGTCTGTGTGCTCTACCAAAAGCCCGATATGGTTTACGCTTGGGGTGAGAATATTCCGTCTTACTGGCAGGACCAGTGGAAAGCGGACGGGATCGATGATGATTTCATCGCTTCACCTTTGCTGGCAAAACTTAAAGCTATCAAGGTTGAGGCTCTGACGACCCAAAACGCACAGAATATGGAATTACCGATCAGCGACGGCAAAAAAGTCCGCTGGCTTGATCTCCATATCGACTGCGATAGGGATGCCAATGACAATGTGCTTGGTCTGGTAACAACCATTCTCGAAATCAGCGAATTAAAGCGCCGCGAACAGGTGTTGAAAACGCTGTTACGTGAAGTTAGCCACCGCTCAAAGAATCTGCTGGCAATAGTGCAGAGCATCGCTGCACAGACAGCGCGTTTCACCGATACGATTGATGATTTCCTGCCCAAGTTTCGCGGTCGTATCCAGTCTTTGTCCTATTCTCAGGATCTGGTGACCGATTCCAACTGGCGCGGTGCACTGTTTCGCGAACTCGTTCATTCGCAGCTCGAAAAATATATTGGCCTCAACGACAGACGTATCAGTGTGGAAGGCGATAATCCCTATCTGTTTCCTGGCGCAGCCCTGCATATAGGGCTGGCACTACACGAACTTGTCGTTAATGCCACGTCGTTTGGCGGACTTTCCACGCCGCGCGGCCATGTTAAAATTTCCACCACGGTCGAGCAGCGCGAGGACAATACGGAATGGCTGTTGTTCCGCTGGGAAGAAACAAATCCGATTTCATCCGAAATTCCAGAACATGACCCGCGCTTTGGCAGTGCTGTTTTGCAGCGCATTGTTCCGGCTGCGGTGAGCGGCGATGCGGAATATCAACTTGATAGCAGCGGTGCTGTCTATTCGCTCACGATCCCGGCCGAACAGTTTGATCTGTAAGCGGGTTTGCGAACACCGACCGCAGAGCTTTGTCAGGATGTTATTTTCCTGCAATAAAGCTCAAGGCGATGATGAATGATTTCGTAACCCAGCGAACGTGCAATTTCTTCCTGAAGTTTTTCAATCTTATCGGACCGAAACTCCACCACATCCCCTGACTCCATATCGATAATATGGTCGTGATGTGCCCCGCTTGCCTGCTCAAAGCGCGACGGGCCTCCGGCAAAGGCATGCCGATGAATGGCCCCGAGCTCTTCCAGCAGCTTCATGGTGCGGTAGACTGTGGAGAGAGAAATACTACCATCGATTTGAACTGCACGCCGGAAAATCTCTAACGCATCGGGATGGTCTTCCGTTTCAGTCAGTATATTAAGAATGATCCGGCGCGGCCGCGTGATGCGGACCCCTGCCTGACGCAACTCCTGCTCATAATCGGGCTTTTTCTGCATTGTAGACATAAACAGATTATGCATCTTCCTGACGCCAGTTGCAAATATTTGCAACTAGAACCACCTCGATCTCCCCAACACTCTTCGAAATTCTGGCGCTTACCCCGTCAGTTACGCCATCGTCAAAGCTGTGTCGATGGAATCGAAACAGCACTTGGAAACTACTCATCAAAGTGTCTTCGCCAGCATACATGAAAATGGGTAGGACAATGGTACGCCCAAGGGGAATCGAACCCCTGTTTGCGCCGTGAGAGGGCGCCGTCCTAACCGCTAGACGATGGGCGCAAACGCGTTGCGAGAGCGCTCATATAGGCGCCTTTGTCATAAAGCGCAATCCTCTCTCGCAAACAAACGGCCTGAACCAAGCCAAAAAAATAGCCGCAATTATTCGACACTGCCCATCTTGATGCGTCCGATGATGCGCGATTCCCGGTAATCGTAAATGACGAGTTCAGTGCCGCCATCGGGCAACAAGGTTTCCAGGGAAAGGTGGTCTCCGGAAATGCTTTGCGACAAAAGCCGTGTTCCCGGCAAAAGATTAAGTTGCGACTCGATAAGTTTTGGCGGCTCCGGCTTCACGGGCTGTGCAGCAGTTTGCCCCGGAATGTCTGTACGCGCTTCTTCCACTGGTGTCTCATCTGGAGCGCGATTGATCTTGTAGACAACGGCGACAAGCACCGCCATAAGACCAATCAGCATCACGCCGATGGAAACTGCCAGAAGCCGGATCATCTTGCGTCGCACACGTTCCATTGCAGGATCGAGCGGTGGCTCGGACGGCTGGTCTTGATAATAGCCCTGCTGATAATCCTGATACGTCGAATCGTCTTGATTCTGATATCGTGGATAATGTGGATCCTGCATCGAATAACTCCGGTTCATGCGCCCGCGCTTGGGTGATAACGAAGGGAAGAGACAATTGAAAGAGCTAATCGCCGCCCCCGACGCTGCTGGTAAAAGACTAGACCAGTGGTTAGCCGCAGCATTGGGGCCGGAACTCTCCCGCAGTCGTATCCAATCCCTGATTGCCGAAGGCCATGTGACCGTCGACGGCATACCCGCCCGCGAAACCAGGCAGAAGCTGCGCGAAGGCATGAAAATCACCATCGTGCTGCCCGAGCCTGAGCAAGCCGAACCGCAAGGCGAAAACATCGCGCTCAACATCCTCTATGAGGACGATGATCTCATTGTTATCGACAAACCGTCGGGGCTTGTCGTTCACCCCGGAAACGGTAACTGGACGGGAACGCTGGTCAATGCCCTCATATATCATTGTGGCGATAGCTTGTCCGGCATTGGCGGTGTACGCCGCCCGGGCATCGTTCACCGGCTCGACAAGGACACAAGTGGCGTACTCGTCGTTGCCAAGAACGACCGATCGCACAGGCACCTGAGCGATCAGTTTGCCGATCATGGCCGCACGGGCGAACTGGAACGCACCTATCTCGCACTCGTCTGGGGTATGACGGAGCGCCCGCAGGGAACGATTGACGCGCACCTTGGCCGTTCGCATCGCGACCGCACCAAACAGGCAGTCGTTCGTGAAGAACGCGAGGATGCGCGCCATGCTGTGACCCATTATACAACGCTGGAGAAATACGGCGCGCGCGCAGATGCGACAGCAATTGCTTCACTGGTGGAATGCCGTCTTGAAACAGGCCGCACCCATCAAATTCGCGTCCATATGGCGCATCTCGGCCATCCGCTTGTCGGCGACATGGATTATGGCGGTTCTTACAAGACCAAGGCCAACAAATTGCCGGAACCGTTGAAAGAGGCAGTACAGAATTTCCCCAGACAGGCACTGCATGCGAGGCTTTTAGCGTTCACGCATCCGGCAACGGGAGAATTGATGCGCTTCCAATCACCGCTTCCCGCGGATATGAACCACCTTGTGGAAAGTTTTCGCAGCCACTCTATATGATGTGTAAGCTGGCAGGTTTTCCAACTCCAATAAAACGCCTGTATAAGCGATAGTCATCCGGCTTCTCAGTAAAGCGGCAAAGACGTTTCTGTGACTTATGACAAAACAGATCGTTCACATTGTAGTGACAGATTGTTTCACAGGTTGTTTAACCGTGTTTTCGCCAAAATGATGCTTATATAAGTGTACTCGCGTGAGGATGTGCAGGAGGCAGCCAACGCGACAGGTTCGCCAGATGGGAGCCTGAAATTAATCAAGGAGGGTGCTCTATGGCCCAGATGAAACTTCCCAGCATTACATCCGGAGACGGGGGTCTCACCCGTTATCTGGAAGAAATCCGCCGTTTTCCGATGCTTGAGCCGCAGGAAGAATATATGCTGGCCAAGCGTTATCATGAACATACCGATCCGAAAGCCGCCCATCGGCTGGTGACAAGCCACTTGCGTCTGGTCGCCAAGATCGCGATGGGATATCGTGGCTATGGCTTGCCGATCGGCGAGGTTATTTCCGAAGGCAATGTCGGCTTGATGCAAGCCGTCAAGCGGTTTGAACCAGAACGTGGTTTCCGCCTTGCCACCTATGCCATGTGGTGGATCAAGGCTTCGATCCAGGAATATGTCCTGCGTTCGTGGAGCCTTGTGAAGATGGGCACAACCGCCAATCAGAAGCGCCTGTTCTTCAATCTGCGCAAAATGAAGAGCAAAATTCAGGCGCTGGACGATGGCGATCTCAACCCTGATCAAGTCAAGCAGATTGCCACCAAGCTCAATGTGAGCGAGGACGAAGTGGTTTCCATGAACCGCCGGCTGTCGGGTGATGCCTCGCTCAATGCGCCCCTGCGCGCCAGCGAAGGCGAATCAGGAGAATGGCAGGATTGGCTGGTCGATGACAGTTCGTCTCAGGAGCAGACGCTTATTGAGCAGGATGAGCTGGAGAACCGCCGTTCCATGCTGGAACAGGCGATGGATACGCTCAACGACCGCGAGCGCCGTATCTTCAAAGCGCGTCGCCTCGCAGAAGACCCGATGACACTGGAAGACCTGTCCGGCGAATTCGGCATCAGTCGTGAACGTGTGCGCCAGATCGAAGTGCGTGCTTTTGAAAAAGTACAGGAGGCCGTCAAGGCGGCTGCGTTCAAGCAGCAAAAAGCATTGAACGTTGTTTCAGACATACATGCATAAAGCAAAACTGTTGTGAAAGGCGCGATTCTACGCGCCTTTCTGCATAATTTAAAGCTTCATTCTTCATCCACTTTGAAGATATCCGGGTTTTCGTCGCCTTCAACAATCAGAAACCCAGCAAGCCCCCGTTCCACTCTCGATAGAGCGTGATCGACCAGCACATATTTTCCAGGCACTTCGACTTTGAATTCAACCGCCGTCGCGCCGCCAGCTGGTACAGTTACGGTCTGCACATCAGTGAGCGGTGGCGAGGTCAATGATCCAAATTGATAGACCCTGTCAAAGATTTCGCCGATGACATGGAAAGACGACTGGAAGTTCGGACCACCTACGCCGAAATAGATACGGACCGTCTCACCGACTTTTGCTTTCATCGGATAGTGATCGGTCAACGCGCCGACATGACCGTTGAGTACGAAATACTCAGGGCGTTCATTCAGCAGCTTTTCATAACTTTCGGTCAGAAGGCCCGAGGATCCGAATTCCTCCTCGGTATAGATTTCTCCCTGCATGACATAGAATTCATGGTCGACCTCGGGTAATCCGTCTTCAGGCTCTACGAGGATCATCCCATACATGCCACTCGAAATGTGCATGGCGACCGGCGGTACCGCGCAATGATAGACATAGAGACCGGGATTCATAGCCTTGAACGTGAAGCGTTTGGTTTCACCGGGCGCAGCCGTCGTGGCTTCTGCACCACCACCAGGACCGGTCACAGCATGAAAATCCACATTATGCATCATGGTGCTGCTTTCATCGTTCTTCAGCGAAACCTTTACGGTATCGCCGACACGAACACGGACGAAAGGGCCAGGCACAGTGCCATTGAAAGTCCAGTAACGATACGTCGTGCGACCATCGAGCCGTGCTTCCAATTCAATGGTTTCAAGTTCAACAGTTACGGTTTCAGGCTGACGCCGGGTGATCGGCGGCGGAATATCGGTCGGCTTGCGTGCAATATCGGTTACGCCATCCACCACCGCATAAACGCGGTTGCTAAGACTTCCTGACGGGGAGGTCATCCCCTTAGCCGTCGCGGCAGAATGGTCGTGTTGTGCCAAAGCCGGCGTGGCCGCGAAAGTGGCGGATGCCGCTGCGAGCCCCGCCGATCCGATCAGAACCTTGCGGCGAGTTAGCTTACTATCCTTATCGAAAGCAACATCTGGCAATGCGTCCACATTCAGTTTATCAACCATGTCCTCCTCCTTTCCGCTATTGCGCTTCAGCCTGGCTATAGAGTTCTTCGAACACTTTTTTGGCCTTGCCGGGGTGCTTGACAGCCTTTGCCGTTTCAAGGTTCGCAGGCTGTCCTGCAACAATCAATGCCACCATCCCCATACCGTAGTGCGGTGCGCATTTGACGCCGTAAACACCTTCCTTATCCACGGTAACTGTCACCTCCTGGTTGATCTTGCCCTTGAATGGTTCAACACCCTCCGGAAGCATTCCTTTGATGCTCTGAGCATCATGGCCCTTGTCGGTCGGCACAAAAGTCACCGTGTCACCGACTTCCGCCTTTATGAAATCCGGTTCGAAGACCATAGCGCCCTTCTCTCCCTTATTGAGCATCTTCACCTGGTGATCAGCCGCATTGGCTTGAAAAGCAAAGACCAGAGCGCAACTTAGAGAAATAAGCAGACTGACTTTCATAGAAAAACCTCTCCTTTTCCCGCCTTGAATTGATAAATAGCGGTTAGTTATGAAAATCAATGTCTTTCTCATCGGCTATAAGAACCGATTGCGTTAAACGGTACTTTTTAATCATATTGGTGCGAGAGCGCCTTTGCCGGCTACATGAATTGACAAGAAATACGCACTGCTTTCTCACCGAAAACCTACAAAATAACTTTAGAAAAAATCCCTAGGCAATGGGATATGTTTACGCAACCTCAAGGTTAGTCTCATGGATGAGCTCACGGTCGCCGTTATTTTAAGCAGCGCTACCACCGTTCTCACTTCGCGATTACGCCCTGATCTCGACTATCAGCAGAAGATTGCGCAGCAGCAATCAAAGTCTTTCCAAGAAGAGAATAATTTTTGCAAGCAGCATCAATGCAAGCAAAAGGCCGCTTGAAGCGGCCTTTTCAATTCTCATCGGATGGTCAGATCAATTTGCCCCGAGTACATCAGTGAATGCTTTTTCGCCCGGCGCACCTTTTTCAAGACTGATGAGCGCCCGGCGTCCATTGCGGTAGGAAACTGGAATATCAATCCATTGCAGACGGCGCATGAGCGACAGGTTGGTATCCTGCGCGGTACGGGCATCGTTGAGCCAGATAATAAAGAAATTATCCGCAATCTTCGAGGGCACTGCAATCAATGGATTGCCCGTCGCCTGCTCCGTATCCTTGAATGTAATACGCTGAACATTGTCTATTACACCGCCCGAAAAATCTTCTGGCGGGATAAAGACCATTTCAATGAGATGGCTGGCTGGAATGGACTGATCGGTATTCTTGCGCACCGTCATTTTGAGCTGCAACTTACTGGTTGGCAGAGTGATGCTCCCACGCACTGCAGGTTCGTCCGGCTGGCCGTCACCAGGGCTTTCCTGAATGACCGACCATTCAACAGTGCCGCGTTCAACCGAACCCTGTTCGGTTCCGCCACGCTCTTCATAAAGCAACGCCTGCTGGCCCTGTGCCACCGGTTGCTGATCCGCGCTCTGGTTGCCAGGTGCTGCCGGAGCGGCAGAACCCGCCGATGTGGAAGCCGCTGTCGACTTGCCTTCGCCGAGCGATTGAGCTTCTCCGGCAGGACCATCATCAACCTCGCTGCCGTCCGGCATAAGACGTTGTGTCAGTTTCTGCTCGTCATCAGGCTGTGGTGCGGGCGTCTGCGTATCGTCGCCGGGCGCATTGTTTTCCGCGTTTTCCGCAGGCTGCGTTGCGCTATTGTCCTTGTCCGTATTGGCGGGTGTGTCGCCAGAGGTAGAGGGCGCATCGCTGCGGCCAAGGCTTGAAGCCATTTCCTGCAGCTTTTCCTTGTTCGCCCATATGCCAAAGCCAATGCCAGCCAGGACCAGAAGCGCCACAACGCCAGCAATCAGTCCCTTATAGGAACCTTTTTCCTTCGTTGTAGCGCGCTCGATATACTCGCTACGCCGGGCTTCGGCTTTTTCCTTTGCGCGGTCGAACTTGCTATCATCCCCGCGTTCGGAACCTATGGATGAATCATCCTCCTCATCGAGCGCAGGATCATAGCGCTCATGGTTGGATTCATCCGAAAGTCTGGCACGCTCATTGACATCTTGCCAAGACCGATCATCGGCGTGTGCGCTTGTATCTCGAAGAAAATCCTCAAGCGCGTCTTCAGGAGGCTCCTCTACGACTGGAGCGAGCGGCGCATAAAACGCCTCCACTTGCTCAATAGCATCTTCGAGAAGGTCGCGCTGGCGGACTGCCACTGCCTGTGAAGCATTCGCCGTAACGAGCTTCTGCTCGATCGTGGCGCGCGCCTTGGCATAGACGCGCTGACGCAACTCGGGCGACTTGTCCGCCTGCGCGTCAATCGTCTTTTTCAGTACCGCTACAAAATCCGCCATGCCGTCTTACCCAGTTTTCCGCGAGTATCAGATGGAATACATGTCTCAATAATCACAATAATCAAGGAAAATCAAAGGCGAACACAGAGATTAGGCAAAGTCTTTCAAAATGAACTGTCAGGCTATCAATAAAAAACACCCGATCCACCATCTGGCGAACCGGGTGTTCATGCATCACAGAACGATCAGTCGTGGAATGGATCGGTGACGAGAATGGTATCCTCGCGCTCAGGGCTGGTTGACAGCATGGCCACCGGTGCGCCGATCAGTTCTTCGATATGGCGGACATACTTGACCGCTTGCGCAGGCAAATCGTTCCAGGAACGCGCCCCAGCCGTCGTTTCCGACCAGCCTGGCAATGTTTCATAGATCGGCTTTACGCGTGCCTGTGCGCCCATGGAAGATGGCAGATAGTCAATGCGCTTGCCATCGAGTTCGTAAGCGACACAAATCTTGATTTCTTCCAGACCGTCGAGCACGTCAAGCTTGGTCAGCGCGATGCCGTTGATCCCCGATGTACGGACTGTCTGACGCACGATCACCGCATCGAACCAGCCGCAACGACGCTTGCGGCCTGTCACCACGCCGAATTCATGTCCCTTTGTGCCAAGAAATACGCCGATTTCATCGTCAAGTTCAGTCGGGAACGGTCCCTCGCCCACACGCGTCGTATAGGCTTTGGTGATGCCAAGCACATAGCCGATTGCCGTAGGTCCGAGACCTGAACCGGCAGCCGCTTGACCAGCCACCGTATTGGAGGAGGTCACGAAAGGATAAGTGCCGTGGTCGTTGTCGAGAAGCGCACCTTGCGCACCTTCAAAAAGGATACGGTCACCGGCCTTGCGGCGCTCATCGAGCACACGCCAGACCTGATCGATATAAGGGAGTATCTGGTCAGCGACCGATGTCAGTTCGGTCAGAATGGTATCGACCGCGATTTCTTCAAGGCCCATGCCGCGGCGCAGCAGATTGTGATGCGTCAGCAGGCGTTCGATCTTGGGCTTTAATGTTTCGGGTTCCGCCAGATCGATGACACGGATGGCGCGACGACCAACCTTGTCTTCATAAGCGGGGCCAATGCCGCGCTTGGTCGTGCCGATTTTCAGGCCCGATGTCGAGCCTTCGCGCATGGCATCAAGCTCGCGATGGACAGACAGAATCAGCGGCGCGTTTTCCGCAATACGCAGAATATCGGGGGAAATTTCGATCCCCTGCCCGCGCAGCTTTTCAACTTCGGCCACGAAATGATGCGGGTCGACCACCACACCATTGCCGATCACGCTGAGCTTGCCGCGCACAAGACCCGAAGGCAGCAGCGAAAGCTTGTAGCTGACGCCATCAATGACAAGCGTATGACCGGCATTGTGACCGCCCTGATAGCGCACGATGACATCGGCACGCTCGGACAGCCAGTCCACAATCTTACCCTTGCCCTCGTCGCCCCATTGCGACCCGACGACAACCACATTAGCCATTTAAGAAAACTCCTCGGTCGGCGTAAAAACGAAAGAATTAAAACGCGCCTGCTTCAACAGGAGACGTTCCAAGCCGTGTTAACAGTCCAAGGATCGCGAGCGCGCCGTTCGGTCAACGGGGTGCTGATCCCTCGTCTCTATACCGAGTGAATCGCTTATGCGCGACTCTTTCGTGCAAAAAAACAGTGATTTTTAATCAGATGAAACGGCTATCCCGTCCGAACCATGTAACGGGCGTCGTCCGAATAGCTTTTCAGCTTCGTCTCAAGCTCCGGCAGATCGCGGATGACAAAGCCCTTCTTCTCCCAGAAGCCACCTGAATTATTGACCGCAACCAATGCCATGGTGAGAAAACCGTCAGCCTCCGCCTGTTCTGCCATAAGCGTAAGGACACGCGTTGCAACGCCGCCAGAACGGGCCACAGGCAACAGCGCAATATCATGGATGTAATAGGTGTTGCAGCCTTCCGGAAATTTTCCCAGAACACTGTTGAGCGCTGGCAAGGTATCTAGTTTCCACGGATGGCTGATAGCATAGCCGAGAATGTCATCCTTGCTGGTATAGACGAAACAACCCGCCGGATAAAGGCTGAGGCGGTCAAGAAAGACCGCCTCTTCTTCAAAAAAATCGGGATGTACAAGCCCAGCCACGGCCAACACACCCGCTATATCACTTGCGTGCATGGGCCGCCATTCAGCCTGTACTATCTCCGATGTCATGTCTCACGCTTCTCCGACAGGAAACTCTAGGGGTGTTGCCGCATTGATTGCGTCCTGAGCAATCAATTCGTCAAGAGCTGCTTGTGGAATTCGCTCATCCACATAAAGCATGGCAATCGCATCCCCACCCGCACGGTCACGTCCCAGAGAGAAATTCGCGATGTTGACATTATGCTTGCCGCAGATCGTGCCCAGCAAACCGATCATGCCCGGAATATCGACATTGGTCACATAAAGCATATGCGGGCCGACTTCGGCGTCAAGATTGATACCCTTGATCTGGATGAAGCGCGGCTTGCCATCAGAGAAACAGGTTCCGGCTATGGAACGCTCACGCAACGGGGTTTTGACCGTTAGCTTGATATAACCGTCGAAAATGCCCGATTTATCACGCTTGACTTCAGAGACGATGATGCCGCGTTCCTTGACCATGATGGGAGCCGACACCATGTTGACATCCGCCACCTGCGGTCGAATAAGTCCAGCAAGGGCTGCACTCAAAAGTGCGCGTGTGTTCATCGTGGCAGTCGCCCCGTCAAAAAGCACCTCCACTTCCTGGATAGGCTCGTCCGTCACCTGACCGACAAAAGCACCCAGAACTTCGGCGAGCTTGACGAAAGGTCGCAAACGCGGTGCCTCTTCCGCCGTAATCGACGGCATGTTGATGGCATTGGAAACGGCCCCCTTGATCAGGTAATCCGACATCTGCTCGGCAACCTGAAGTGCTACATTTTCCTGTGCTTCAGAGGTCGAAGCGCCCAGATGCGGCGTGCAAACGACATTGGGCAGCAAGAAAAGCTCGTTTTCGGTCGCTGGCTCGGTTTCGTAAACATCGATACCGGCACCGGCCACATGACCGGACTTAAGCGCTTCCACCAGATCTTTCTCGACGATCAGGCCGCCGCGTGCGCAATTGACAATTCGAACGCCCGGTTTGGTCTTGGCGAGGTTTTCCGCATTGATGATATTGCGCGTCTTGTCGGTCAGCGGCGTATGAAGCGTGATGAAATCGGCGCGTGCCAGAAGATCATCCAGTTCGACCTTTTCCACGCCAAGTTCCTGGGCGCGAGCTTCTGAAAGGAAGGGATCGAACGCCACCACATTCATTTTAAGGCCAATCGCCCGCGTCGCCACCACGGCACCGATATTACCGCAGCCAATGATCCCGAGCGTCTTTCCGGTGATTTCAACGCCCATGAAGCGGTTCTTTTCCCACTTTCCGGCGCGCGTAGACGTGTCAGCTTCAGGAAGTTGGCGTGCAACCGCAAACATCAATGCGATGGCATGCTCTGCCGTGGTGATCGAATTGCCGAAGGGCGTATTCATGACAATGATACCGCGGCGCGATGCGGCCGGAATATCAACATTATCGACGCCGATCCCGGCACGTCCGACAACTTTCAGATTTTTGGCGCTGGCAATCAGTTTTTCGGTAACTTTTGTGGCCGAACGGATCGCCAGACCGTCATACTGGCCAATCACTTCGAGAAGCTTTTCCTTGTCCTTGCCGAGATCCGGCAGATAATCGACATCAACGCCGCGATCCTTGAAAATCTGGACGGCAGTGGGTGAAAGCTTGTCGGATACGAGAACACGAGGTGCCATCAAGGCCTCCTTCAATCTGTTCAGTGCCTGGCAATTCCAGCATATCGGTCATGTGTACCGCTTGCTGAAAATGCTGCAAAACAAAGGGGAAATCATAAACCACGCGCGTCCCAACACACGCATGGTTCATTCATAAAATGAATTCAGGCAGCAGCTTTGAGCGCTGCCTTCTCAGTCTGAAATGCCCATTCAAGCCAATGGGTCAGCGCTTCAAGGTCAGAAGCCTCGACCGTAGCGCCTGCCCAAATACGCAAGCCAGACGGTGCATCGCGATAAGCGCCGATGTCATAGGCAACGCCTTCCTTATCGAGCACTGTAACGATTGCTTTGGCAAAAGCCGCCTGTTGATCGGCAGAGAGTGCTGTCACTTCAGGGTCGACGATTGTGAGACACACGGATGTATTGGAGCGCGTTTCAGGCCTTTGCGCCAGATTGGCAATCCATGGCGTCTTCTGGATAAAGGCGTCGAGAACGGCAAAATTTGTATCCGCGCGGCCTACCAGACCATCCAGACCGCCAACCGAACGCGCCCAGCTCAGCGCGTCGAGATAATCTTCGACACAGAGCATCGAAGGCGTGTTGATGGTTTCACCGACAAAAATACCTTCGATCAGCTTGCCGCCCTTCGTCATGCGGAAAATTTTGGGCAGCGGCCATGCTGGCTTGTAGCTTTCCAGACGCTCGACCGCACGTGGGCTGAGGATCAGAATTCCATGGGCGCCTTCACCGCCCAGCACTTTTTGCCAAGAGAAGGTGACAACATCGAGCTTGGCAAAATCAAGGCGCTGCGCAAAAGCCGCCGATGTTGCGTCGCAAATCGTCAGGCCTTCACGCGTTGCCGGAATGAAATCCGCATTGGGAACACGCACGCCCGATGTCGTGCCATTCCATGTGAAGACGACATCACGGTCGAAATCAACTTTGGAGAAATCAACCAACTCTCCATAGGGCGCTTCAAACTGGCGAACATCATCGAGCTTGAGCTGTTTTATCACATCTGTGACCCAGCCCGAGCCAAAGCTTTCCCACGCGACCATATCAACACCGCGTGCGCCGAGCAGTGACCACAGCGCCATCTCGACCGCGCCCGTATCGGATGCAGGCACGATGCCGATGCGGTAATCGGCAGGAACGCCGAGAATTTCGCGAGTAAGGTCGATGGCTTCTTTCAGCTTGGTCTTGCCGATTTTCGCACGATGCGAGCGGCCAAGCGGAGTATCGGCAAGCGCATCAAGCGACCAGCCGGGGCGTTTTGCACAGGGACCAGATGAAAAATTAGGGGTAGCCGGGCGCGTGGCCGGCTTGGCAATCGTCGTCATTTTGTTTCCTATCCTCACAGATAGCACGCGCCTCGTTGGGGAGGCGTGGCCCGCTGATGAAGATATCGAAAAGCAAAATTTTCACAAGATGACTTTGCGTATTTATTTCTTAAACACGACCGAACGACATGGCGGTGCAAAAAAGAACGAAACCTACCAGGTGGCGACGCGCAGACCGGCGCGCAACTGGTGCGATTTGATGTCTTTGTCGCTCAGCGTTACGCCACCGCCGCTGGCAACATTACCGCCATTAATGACGCCATAACGATAGCCAAGGTCAAGTTTGACATTTTCAGTCAGATCGACTGCAATGCCCGCCATCAACGCCCATGCGAAACGGTAATCGTCATCCGACTTGATGTCGCCATAGCTGCTGTCAATTGAGTAGCGGACATTGGCGACACCCAACCCGGCACCAAGATACGGCGTAACGCCGGCCAGATTGCCGATATCGACATAAGCGTTGGCCATAACGTCCCAACTGCGCAGCTTGGCCGGGAAACCATTAACATCCTGACGCGAATAGCCCGCCGTTACGTCTGCACGCAGATAATCGTTGAAGTGATAACCGACACCGATCGACGGAGCCAGACCCTTGTCCAGATCGAAGCTGCGCGCAACGCGATTATCGGCAGTATCAACCGCTTTGATCCCGCCTTTCGTCGAAATATCATAGCCAAGGTCACCGCGCAGGTACCATCCGCTGATTGCCTTGGGCGCCATCACGACCTCGGGCACCGAAGCCTCGTCGAGTAGATCAGAAGCGAGTGCCTGCTGCGACATGGCAACAATCGATGCCACGACACCGGCAAAGGCAATTTTCATAATTCCGTTCATTACTCGTCCCGTTCCGTAGCGCAATTTCGTCGGCTTTCGGGCGAGCCTATGTTGAAGAAGTTAAATATAAATTAACCATGTTTTTTAACCCATGGAATGAAGCATATCGTATCTACAAACGAAAACAGCGCGGGGAAAACCGCGCTGTTTTTTATTCTATCTCTGACCACCCGATCAGGCAGCGGTGCGTATCGACGAGATCACATCCACGATATCGTTAACGACCTTCTCCACCAGTGCCCGATCATCGCCCTCGGCCATGACGCGGATGAGCGGTTCAGTCCCCGAAGGGCGAATGACCAGCCGTCCTTGCTTACCCAGACGCTCCTGCGCCTCGTCGATGGCGCTCTTGACGTTCTTGTTTTCAAGCGGCTTACCGCCACTGGTACGAACGTTTTTCAAAAGCTGCGGCACCGGCTCGAAACGCCGACAGACTTCACTCAGCGGCTTTCCAATTTCCTGCACGACGGCCAAAATCTGCAAGGCAGAGATCAATCCGTCGCCTGTCGTGGCAAAATCCGACAGCACGATATGGCCGGATTGTTCACCGCCGACATTGAAACCATGCTCACGCATGTGCTCGACAACATAGCGGTCGCCGACTTTGGTGCGGGCAAGTGTCAGGTGATGATCAGCCAGAAAACGTTCAAGGCCAAGATTGGACATGATGGTTGCAACGATACCACCACCCGTCAGACGATCCGACTTTGCCCAGGATTCGGCAATCACCGCCATCAACTGGTCGCCATCAATCACGGTTCCCGTTTCATCGACCAGCAGCACACGGTCCGCATCGCCGTCCAGTGCGATACCGACATCGGCGCGCACTTCATGCACCTTTTTCATGAGGCCAATCGGATGGGTTGAGCCGCAATCCTCATTGATATTGATACCGTTCGGCTCGTCGTTAATGGTGATAACTTCCGCACCCAATTCCCAAAGGGCTGCGGGCGCCACCTTGTAGCCCGCCCCATTTGCACAGTCGATCACGATCCTGAGGCCCGCCAGTGATATATTTCGTGGCAGTGTGCGCTTGGCGAATTCGATATAGCGATAAATATCACCGTCAACGCGCTTGGCCTTGCCGATTGCACCATGGCTTGCCAGCAGCGACGACAGATCGCCTTCGATCCGCCGTTCGATTTCCTGTTCAAGCGCATCGGAGAGCTTGAAACCATCAGGACCAAACAATTTGATGCCATTATCGTAGAACGGATTATGTGACGCCGAAATCATCACGCCGATATCGGCGCGCAAGGAGCGGCAAAGCATCGCGACAGCGGGCGTCGGAATGGGTCCTAGCAAAAAAACGTCCATACCAGCAGCTGTAAAACCCGCGACAAGTGCGTTTTCAAGCATATAGCCCGAACGGCGTGTATCCTTGCCAATCACCACACGCGAGGTCTGGCCTGAATTACGGAAAATATGACCGACGGCCATACCGACCTTCATGGCAATATCTGGCGTCATGGGAAAACTGTTCGCCTGCCCGCGAATACCGTCGGTTCCAAAATATTTCCGTGTCATATTCTTAGCCTTACGTTGAGCCATGCCGTAATTTCCGCGCCGTCTAATATATGCCGCACATGAAATCCCGGCGCAACAATCGCAGATAGTGATTGAGTGCCAATGCATGCACCAGAGCGGTTTTTCCGATCTTCAATTAACGGAACCGCTCCATCTGTTTCATTCTCTGCATTACCAGGTACAAAACTTTTACTGAAAACACCCGGTATAGTTTATTATTCTCTAACCTGAAGAACGCGTATCTTATCAGTTTGCGCTCTCATATCCTAAAACGCATGTCCCTTGCAATTTCAACTTTTAGGCCGGGACATGGGAAACCACTTCGATTTTCATGATGCGCTGAAATCGTTAATCAAGCTTTGCGTGCGCAAACCTTACACTCTTGCACAAGAAAAAGCCGGGCATGATACCCGGCTTCTCCAATTTCAGTTCCGCACATCCACTTATTGCGGCTGCGGATTGGGCTCCATACCGGGCTCACCACCCTGATCACCAGTCTTGCGCTTGCGCGGCTTACCGGCTTTGGGAACACCTGAACCACGTGAAGGCGTATCATTGCCCTGATCGCGGGAAGGCTTATTGCCTGCAATCAGCTCCTTGATTTCGTCGCCGCTCAACGTTTCATATTCCAGAAGGCCCTCTGCCAACGCAATCCAGTCATCCTTCTTCTCGGTCAGGACGCGGGTTGCTTCGGCGTAAGCCTCGTCGATCAGGCGACGCACTTCGGCATCGATGATCTGTGCGGTTTCTTCCGACACATTCTGCGTACGAGAAACGGAATGGCCAAGGAAAACCTCTTCCTGATTATCACCATAGGCGACGCGACCGAGCTTGTCGGAAAAGCCCCACTGCGTAACCATGGAACGCGCAAGCTTGGTCGCCTGCTGAATATCAGAGGATGCACCGGAGGTTATGTTCTCCTTGCCAAATTTCAGCTCCTCCGCAACACGACCGCCCATCATGATCGCAAGGCGCGAAACCATCCAGGTGTAAGAGGCGGAATAACGATCGCCCTCTGGAAGCTGCATCACCATGCCGAGCGCACGACCACGCGGAATGATCGTCGCCTTATGGACAGGATCAGATTTCGGCACATTGATCGCAACAATCGCGTGACCTGCTTCGTGATAGGCCGTATTGGCCTTTTCTTCCTGCGTCATGGCGGAGCGGCGTTCCGCACCCATCATAATCTTGTCCTTGGCGTCTTCGAACTCCTGCATGGTAACGATGCGCTTGTTGCGACGTGCTGCCATAAGGGCCGCCTCATTGACGAGATTGGCAAGATCGGCACCGGAGAACCCCGGTGTGCCGCGTGCGACAACCCTGAGGTCGACATTGGGAGCGAGTGGCACATTGCGCACATGCACTTTGAGGATCTGTTCGCGACCAACGATATCCGGATTCGGCACCACAACCTGACGGTCGAAACGGCCTGGACGCAAGAGCGCAGGATCGAGAACGTCAGGACGGTTGGTGGCTGCGATCAGAATGATCGATTCATTGGCCTCGAACCCATCCATCTCGACCAGCAGCTGGTTGAGTGTCTGTTCGCGCTCGTCATTGCCACCGCCAAGACCGGCACCACGATGACGACCCACGGCATCGATTTCATCAATGAAGATGATGCAAGGCGCGTTCTTCTTGGCCTGTTCAAACATGTCGCGCACACGACTGGCGCCGACACCGACGAACATTTCCACGAAATCCGAGCCGGAAATAGTGAAGAAAGGCACATTGGCTTCGCCCGCGACTGAACGCGCAAGAAGCGTCTTACCGGTTCCGGGAGGGCCTACGAGCAGAACGCCACGCGGAATCTTGCCACCCAGACGCTGGAATTTCTGCGGATCGCGCAGGAATTCGACGATTTCTTCCAAATCTTGCTTGGCTTCCTCTACGCCCGCAACATCCTGAAACGTCACACGGCCATGCGCTTCGGTCAAAAGCTTGGCCTTGGACTTGCCAAAGCCCATGGCACCACGCGAACCACCCTGCATCTGACGCATGAAGAAAATCCACACACCCAGAATCAGGATCATCGGCAGCCATGAAAGTAGAATGCCGATCAGCGAACTCGAACCGTCGCTTTCAGGGCGTGCGGTGATGGCGATCTTTTTCTCTTCAAGCCGCGACACGAGGCCGGTATCGCCGGGTGAATAGGTCTGGAACGTCGATCCGTTATCGGCATAGGTGCCGCTGATCCGCTCCCCGGTGATCGTCACCGATTTCACGCGACCGTTCGATACGTCGTCAATAAACTGCGAATAGGAGACTTCGCGGGAATTAGCGCGCTGCCCCGGACTCTGGAACAGGTTGAACAGCGCGATCAGGAGCAGGGCAATGATCGCCCATAGGGCGAAGTTGCGATAGTTCGGATTCATAACGGGTCCAATCGATACGACTGTCGTTCCAAAGAGACGGAACGATATTTCGACCTAACATAAGAGCGAAGAAGGGCGTTGCCAAGGCACGGAACGCACCACATTGGCGATTCTTGCTGCTTGGTTTACAAAAATCAGACAATCGGGCCGCATTCACGTCCAATACGTTCCTCGACTGCCGCAGCAAGTGCGAAATCATACCCCGGTAAAACATGATCGAAGAGCGCAAAGTGCCGTTCTATTGTCACACCTTCGGGAATACCGCTTAGCGGCCAAAATGGCAAAGCAGCCAGTTTATCATTTTTAAAAAGCGCGGGCAGAACAAGAAGCGCTTCGCGCTGCCGGGAGCCTAACGCCTCACCGCCATGCGCGGAAAGAAAGTCTGCAATCACCTGGCGACCGGGCGCGGCAACCTCATAAGATATCTTTCCAGTATTTCGTAAGCGGAAGCGTCCATCCCATATGCAAGTTTTATCCGCGTTAAGCGGATTGACCGGGAGATTTCGCCTTTCTCTGCCAAACCGGTGTGGAAGATCAGCTTTGCCCTGCGCAATCAACGCACCAAGCATCGTTAATTTTTCCGTCTTCCCCTCGCCTGCGAGAAGGCGGGCAATCCGCAAACGCTCGGCGTGCCCTGGCAGAAAACGCCGTCCACCTGCAACGGATGTGACCACGCCCGAAAAAAGCGCCTGAACCGTCTCCGGTAAAGCCGCATAGATCGCGGGATCGATTTCCATAGCCCCGCAATCATCTATGCGAAGGCTGTTCGGGTCAGCCAGAGCCGCGACCAGCGCGGCATTATCCCGTTTGCGTGCGGCGCGCGCCAGTGCGATCTGCGCAAGAACAATCTGTCCATCCGCTTTAGCAGCGCCACCCAGTCGCACACGCGGACGCTCATAATCGGTGTTGCTGTTGCTTGGGTCGTCAATCCACGAAATGGCCTTTTTCTGCAACACCTCACGCAAAGCCTGCCGCGACACGCTCAGCAGTGGCCGGATCAGTTCGGCCGAGTCCTCAAGTCGCATGCCTTCGAGCCAGGAGCGTGCGGCCATCGCGGCAAGCCCTCTTGCTTCAGCGTGGTGACTGCGCTCCTTGCGCATCAAGAATGTCTCAATCTGATCGTCCTGCGTATGGCCGGTGACAATGATTTGTGCGCCAGCCTCGCGTGCTGCCTCCATCAGCAGGCGATATCGTGCATTGCGCGCGCCAGCCAAGAGTCCCTTTGAGGGCTTGGGATCGTTCCAGGTGACGATCCGGTGAGCGATGCCATGCTTATCGCACAGGACACCCACATTTTCCGCCTCGCGCGTTGATTCCTCGCGCAGGCGATGGTCCACCGTCACAGCTATAAGCGAAGGCGGATGTTCCAGACTTGCCAGATAGTCCTTCAACAAGAACAGCATCGCCAGCGAATCACTGCCGCCGGATACCGCAGCAATAATCGCTTTCGCGCCTTCCATTTCGAATGGCTGGAAAATATCTATCGGGGAAAGCCCCACGAATTTACCCCGCAATCAGCACTTCACACGAGCACGTTCTTCTGAAACGCGTTTGAGTATGGCAGGAGCCGCTTTGGGATAGCGCTGCGGAATCTGCTGGAAAGTCGCGCAGGCGACATCATGATTGTCCATTTTTTCCAGCGTCATGCCCAGCTTGAACATGTTCTCTGCTGCGCGACGCGAATCGGGATAATCGCGTTGAGTGTCGATGAAAACGGTAGCCGCTTCGGAGTAACGCCCCTGCCCGTAAAGCGATTCGCCGAGCCAGAAACGGGCTTCCGCCGTTTGCGGATCTGCCGGATATTGCTTTACGTGCTGGCGAAAGCCGGATTCTGCGGCCTTGTAATCCCCTGACATCAAATACTGATAAGAGGCTTCGTAGAGTGTTTTCGGATTATCGACAGTTGGCAGCGAAGCAACGGATGTATTGTCCTGCCCTGTTCTCTGTCCCACCCCTGTCTGCCCGCTGGACGCGTTGGAACCGGGTGCAGAATTCATAGTTTCGCCGATTACATTGCCATTGGTATCAAAGCGGATAGAGCCGAGCGTGTGCGGTGGTTCACCACCTGCGGATTCACCCTGCGCAGCAGTCCCAGAACCAATAGCAACGGAATCGGCGCCCTGTGGGGCGCCGGAACTGGCGAGAGCCTGATCGCTCCCGCCCGCTTCTTCAATGGGACGCGCGCCTGCATCAGCGCGCTTTCCCGTTTCAAGTGCCTCAAAGCGTCGTTCATAGTTTTCCTGCAGTTTCTGCATTTGATCCTGCAGTTCGAGGATCTGGAAATTCATCGCCTCCACGCGCATACCAAGTGTTGCGACCACATCAGCCGGGTTCGCCATGCCCTGTGCACAAAGATTTGCACCCGCTGGTTCTGCAGCCGACGCGAACTGTCCTGCGCCGCTTGGGCCCTGCGAGGTCACACCTTTTTTCTTCTCCAGCTCCTCAAAGCGGAATTCGTTGTCTTCCTGGGTCTTCTGCAACTGGTCATTGGTGAAGGCAATCTGGGCATCCACATCCTCAACCTTGCCGGTCAGATTGCGAACCAGTTCCTGCATCATACCGGGGCTCTGATAAGCACCATTCTGCCCACCGCCGCCGCCGCCCTGCATGACGTCATCAAGGATTGCCGTTGATCCCACATTGACCCGGCTCGACGCGCCGCCGATGTCTTTCTCTAAAACTAGAAATCGCGCTTCGTTATCGCGCTCAATTTTAATGAGCCGATCTCGCAGCTGCAATATCCGCGAATAGGATTGCGCGTTCTGGTGTGCAAGATTGCAGACCTGTTGCGTAAACTGGTTCATGGAAGCATCGCCTGCCTGAGCCAGTTGAACGCCCCCTTGCTGGGAAGAAACGGATGCCGCCATAGCCGGAGCAACCGTCAAAAGCGGCAGCATGGCAATCGCCAGTGTCACTTTCCTCATTGGTTTCCTCATTCCCTATCTGCCCCGTTGGCTTTTTAATAAACAGGATGATCCACGTCGCGCATGAACGCTTATTGAACAACTCATGCTGCGCCGCCTGATCCCTCTTAGAGCATTTCCAGCAAAAGTGCGAAGCGGTTTTAGCTGTAAAAACGTTCCAGCTTTCGCTTCCTCCGCAACTACTCCTGCGTCTTGAAACAAGCGAGGCGTTTTTTTCTATGAGACCGCCGAGTTCGGCCAAAGTTTGTCAAAACCGGCATCTGCGCTGTGTAAAAACAAAAAAACGGCCCAAAGGCCGTTTTTCCGAAATTGCTGTTGCGTTTTCGTCAATGCGAAAACGCGATCAGCTGCCCGCACCGTTGAGAACGGTGATAGCGCGGCGATTCTGCGACCAGCATGAATCTGCATCGCAAACCGCAATCGGACGTTCGTTCCCGTAAGAAATCGTCCGCATACGGTTGGTGGGCACACCGCGCGATGCGAGGAAGTCACGGGTTGCGGCAGCGCGGCGCTGGCCAAGAGCCAGGTTGTATTCACGCGTACCGCGTTCATCCGCATGGCCTTCGACAGTAATCGAATATTGCGGATAGCGTTGCAGCCACTGCGCCTGCTTGGACAGCGTCTGCTGAGCGTCGGCACGGATCAGAGACGAATCAAGATCAAAGAAAATGCGATCTCCAACGTTGACTGTGAAATCCTGCGACGAGCCAGGCGTTGCTGCACCACTAAGGCCCAGATCACCGGCATTGTTGGGAAGGTTTTTCTTCGATGCGCAACCGGCAACGGCGAGCGACATGAAAAGGGCAATAGCGATCGGGCTACGTGCAAGCGACTGGATGCGGCGCATGGGCCGAGGCTCCTTAAGATTGAATGTTCCTGCTAACCCCCAATAATCATATCGAGGTTAATGTCGGCTCAAGAAGTATGGTTAATATTGGCTTGCCACCAATTATCGCCAGACGTCTTCCGACAGCAATTCTGGCTGTAGCCCTTGCTGGCAAAATGCGGCAGAATCACGGCTTTTCCGCTTTATTTGTGACAAATTGTCAAAAAAGGCGCGAAGTCAGAGCTCCGCGCCTTCAACTCTTGTTATAAGCCTGAAACCTATTCGAGAAGGGGCGACCAAGCCGGATCAGATGCGAAATTCGGTGTCTGTATCTGGCGTTCGTTACGACCCGTGAGATCGATTGTTACAAGTCTCGGACCACCAGCACCTGCCGCCTTGCGGAAGAACATCAGAACGCGCCCGTTCGGTGACCATGTCGGACCTTCATTATGGAAGCCGGAAGTCAGCAGACGTTCTCCGGTACCATCGGTTTTCATGACACCAATCGAGAACTGACCCTGCGACTGTTTGGTGAAAGCGATCAGATCGCCGCGTGGCGACCAGACCGGCGTGGAATAGCTGCCGTCACCCGACGAAATACGACGTGGACTGGAACCATCAGCACCCATGACGTAAAGCTGCGGACGTCCGCCGCGATCCGATGTGAATACAATTTGCGAGCCATCCGGCGAATAGGATGCGCCGGTATCGATGGCCTGACTGCTGGTGAGGCGTGTCGTCGTGCGATTGCGCAGATCCATCGTGTAGATATTGGCGCTGCCGTCATCCTGAAGCAGGCTCATCACAACCTTCTGCCCATCAGGCGAAAAGCGCGGCGCAATCGTCATGCCCGGGAAATTACCGACCAGTTCGCGCTGCCCGGTTTCGAGCTGCAGCAAATAGACTTTCGGCGATCCGCCTTCAAACGACATATAGGTCACTTCCTGCCGGTTCGGCGAAAAGCGCGGCGTCAAGGACATGCTGCGGCCATCGGAAATGTAGCGGATATTGGCACCGTCCTGATCCATGATAGCGAGACGCTTGACGCGCTTCTGGGCGGGACCGGATTCATCGACAAAAACGATACGGGTATCGAAATAGCCTTTTTCGCCGGTCAAACGCTCATAGATAGCGTCGGCAATGATGTGGGCGACACGCCGCCAGTTATCGGGCGTGGTAAAAAACTGCTGGCCGATGAGCTGCTGACCGGCAAAGGTATCCCACAAACGGAATTCCGCCTTGAGCCTGCCATCCGGCTGCTTGGTGATGCGGCCTGTGACCAGCGCCTGCGCATTGATGACCTTCCAGTCCTCGAAACGCGGCGACGCATCGGGATTGGAAATCTTTTCAATGAACGCGCTTTTGTTGATCGGTGCGAAAAGACCCGAGCGCTCAAGATCGGCGGCAATTACCGAGGTGATATTGGCCCCAAGCTGATCCGCCGAAAGGAAATCGGTAATCGCAATCGGCAGAGGCTCAACCACACCCTTGTTGATGTTGATCTCCACCACAGCGCGTGCTGGCAGGGTGGCGACGAGGCTTGCGGCGATCATACAGGCGAAAGCCGAAAGGACTGTCCAGAACTTTGTTTTCATGATGCCGATTCTCATATCTCTTGGGACCTCTTTTGTCCTGGCATTGTTCGTTGATGACCGGGAAACAGTCAGTAGGTTTGACTTCAGTAGGTTTGACTGGGGTCGAAATTGGCAATCACTTCCGACCATGAATCATATTTGTCGACGGGCAGATTATAAGGTGCGCATTTCAAGACCGCACGCCTTGCACTTTCCGCGACCGCGCGGGGAACGCCCGAACCACCACCGCCAGCCGTAACCTGCGGATCACCTTGAATGCTGCCATCCTGATTGAGCTTCATCTTTATCGTAACCGTCAACCCCGGCATATCCTCCACACCGGCTGGCTTGATCCAGCATTTTTCAATCGCGCCACGCAAGGCATCCATCTCGCTCTGGCTGAGTTTGTTTCCGCCGGTATTCTTCTTGCCGCCAAGGGACGCCTGATCGGTGGAGCGCTTCGCGCCACCGCCCGAAGGCTTTTGCCGATTGAGCAGATCTTTCACCTCGTCAGCAATCGCATCATTCTTCGATTGTGATGTCTGCGAGGCAGTCTTGTTCGGTTTTTTCTCATCAGTTGGCTTGCGATCCGGCGTCTTGGCGGTCTGGGCCTGTGGCGGCTTGGGCTTTGCCTGGGGTGCAGGAACATTGTCCGGCAACTTTGGCATATCCTGATCCGGTGCTTCAGCCTGTTTTTCAATGGCTTCAGCTACGGGATCAGGCTTCACGTCCTGCTTTTCTTCCGGTTTGGTCTGCACTTCGGTCGCCGGAACAGGCGTTGGCTTGTCCTGTGGTTTTTCCTGCGGCTTGGGCTCAGGCGTGGGTTCTGGTGTTTTCACCGGCTCCGGCTGCGCCTTAGGCTCTTCCGCAGCCTCCACGGGCTTGGCCTTTTGATCAGGGGTATTGGGCGCCTTGCTGTCGATATCCTGATCTCCAAATTCTTGCGCATCTGGCACATTCTGCGGTCGATTTGTCGGCACCGGTGCCGGTTTTTCTTTCATCGGTGCCTTTTTGTCGCCCTGCTGGACCTGCGTGATCGATTCAATGGGCACGATATCGACCGGAAACGACTCCGAATCCTGCACGTCGAAAGCCTTCGGCGAGGAGAACGAAAACAGCCCTAGCGCGATAACCACGGTATGGAGGGCTACAGAAGATGTCAGGCCAGCCTTCATGATGGCGTCAGCTATCCTGCTCCTGAAGGGTCACAAGGCCGATATTTTTAAAACCGGCGGCGGAAATGCGGGCCATGACCTTCATGACAGTGCCGTAATCGGCAGCCCTGTCACCGCGCACGAAAATGCGCTCTTCATAACCCGTCTTGGCGATGGCCTGTAATTTCGGCACCACCTCATCAATCGGAATTTCGGTTTCCTGCAAATAAATCTTGCCTTCGCCATTGACCGAAACAGTAATCGGCTGCGTGTCGGCATTCATGGCCTTGGCCTGCGTATCGGGCAGATCAATCGGAACCCCAACCGTCAGCAACGGTGCCGAAACCATAAAGATGATGAGCAGGACCAGCATGACGTCGACGAATGGCGTCACGTTGATTTCGCTCATGAGCGCGTTTTTGCGGCCACGCCTGCGGCGACCCCCTGAACGCATTCCCTGATTTCCGACCGACATACCCATTTCAAGATTCCCGAAAACTCAATCCGTGTAATTGCTGCATGAAGCTTAGTTACGCGGCGTCAGCTTCTCATCAATTTGGCGCGACAGTATGGCGGAAAACTCATCCGCAAAACCTTCAAGCCGACCATTGATCTTGCCCGCGTCCGCCGAGAGCTTGTTATAGGCAATAACGGCTGGAATAGCGGCCAAAAGACCGATGGCCGTTGCGAGCAGCGCTTCGGCAATACCCGGCGCCACGACGGCAAGATTGGTGTTTTTCGAAGCCGCAATCGCCTGAAACGAGGTCATGATGCCGACAACCGTACCGAACAGACCGATAAAGGGAGCCGCCGAACCGATCGTGGCCAGAAAGCCAAGCCGCGATTCAAGCTTGCCGCCTTCACGCGCCAGTGCCACATCCATGGCCTTGTCGATACGCATCTGAAGCCCGATTGGCGAGCGCGCTCCTTTTTCAAAGGATTTTTTCCATTCGCGCATGGCGGCCATAAAGATCGAGGCCATGCCGGTCGTGCGACGCTCATTCAGATTACGGTAGAGTTCTTCCAGCGATTGCCCCGACCAGAACGCCTGCTCGAAGCGATCAATGGCGCGGCGAGCGCGCCCGTAAGCAATCACCTTGTCGACAACGATAGCCCAGGTCCAGACAGACGCCACCAGAAGACCTATCATGACCAGCTTGACGACCCAGCCAGCCTGCATGAACAGGCCCCAGAGCGTGACATCGGCAGCAGGAGCCGCTAACGCAACATTTTCCATCGATATACCGTCCTCGAATCCAAACGCCCGGCTTCAGGACCGGGCGGCGTCGCAAATCCGTTATTCCACGTCTTGAGAACAGACGTTTCAAACTTGCACAGCTTTTCTCATGAAGCCATCGCCCACCCGACAGGCGGTCAAGTCTTCACACCGCAACCGCCGCTGCCGGATTTCATTTTAAAAATCCCCGCTGCTTGTTACGGTTAATTTTGGTGAAAGGAAGGCGCTGCGCTTAAATCCGGCCTTTCAACCGATTCCGTCAGCGTGATCATTAGAATATTATGGTTAAAGATACGTTAGCAACCGTGCAGACAAACACAAACACCCAGTTTAATATGAGGCTTGTCTATTCAAGTGCCTCTGGTAAAGGCAGCACGCCATTCGTCAGGTATGCGACGTGGATGACCATCCTTGGTGATCATCACCGCCTCAACGCGGGCTTGCGACAGCAAGCGCTCGTCGCAGGTGATTTCCTGCGCCATGATGACCCGCGCACCGCGGATCTCGCTGACCTTCGTTTCGATCAGGATCAGGTCGTCCATTTTTGCCGGCGATTTATAATCGATCTCCATGCGGCGGACGACCCAGACCATTTCCTCACCCAGCGCGCCCTCGGCAAGCTCGATATGGTGAACGTCCTGAAGTCGTAGAAAATCGGTCCTGCCCCGCTCATAGAATTCGAGATACCGCCCATGATAGACAAAGCCGGAAAAGTCCGTGTCCGCGTAATAGATGCGCGCAAAAAGACGGTGCACCCCGTCTTTCATTTCACCCGCGATCTGTGGATACGCCATCGTCAATCTTCTCCCGTAAACAGGCCATATTGCGATTGCTGCATGATTTCAGCAGGTGCTGGCAATCCCAAATGCTGCCAGGCAACGGCTGTGAGCACACGCCCGCGCGGTGTGCGCTGTAAAAAGCCCTGCTGGATGAGATAGGGTTCGATAATATCCTCGATAGCGTCCCGCGGCTCGGAAAGACCTGCGGCAATGGTTTCAATTCCCACCGGCCCGCCGCCGAAATTGCGCGTGATCATATTGAGATAACGCCGGTCAAGCTGATCAAGCCCGCGATTATCCACTTCCAATCGAGACAGAGCTTCATCGGCGATTTTGCGGTCGATGATATCGGCCCCCGCCACCAGCGCGAAATCGCGCACGCGGCGCAACAGACGGCCCGCAATACGCGGCGTGCCGCGTGAGCGCCGCGCCACCTCCAGCGCACCATCGGCCGAAATACCCATTTGCATGATGCGCGCGCCGCGGCGCACGATATATTCAAGCTCCTCGACCGTATAGAAATTGAGACGCACAGGAATACCAAAACGGTCACGCAAAGGCGTGGTCAAAAGACCCAGCCGGGTTGTCGCTGCGACAAGCGTGAATTTGGCGAGGTCGATCTTGACCGAACGTGCCGCCGGTCCTTCTCCAATGATCAGATCAAGCTGAAAATCCTCCATAGCCGGGTAGAGGATTTCTTCGACAGCCGGGCTCAGGCGATGAATTTCATCGATAAACAGCACATCCCGGTCTTCAAGATTGGTCAGAAGAGCTGCGAGATCGCCTGCCTTGGCAATAACCGGCCCCGAAGTCGAGCGGAAATTGACGCCGAGCTCCTTGGCCATGATCTGCGCCAGCGTCGTCTTACCCAATCCGGGAGGGCCGACGAAAAGCACATGGTCGAGCGCTTCGCCACGCACCTTGGCAGCTTCTATGAAGACTTTCAGATTGGCGCGCGCCGCCGCCTGTCCGACAAAATCGTCGAGTGTCTGCGGACGCAGCGTTGTGTCTTCGTCAGCGCGCTTATCGGCATCAATGAGAGGGTTGCGGTCGCTCATGCTTTTCTCCTCGCATGAACATCACATTCATACAAGCTCATTACCGCGACAGTTCCTTGAGACCGAGACGAATAAGCTTTGCCGAATCGGCATCGTCACCCGCTTCCCTGAGAGCAGCAGCCACAGCATTTGCAGCCTGATCGCGCGAATACCCAAGATTGGCAAGGGCTGACACCGCATCCGCCACAGGTGCGGAAGCAGCGCCGGCGCCAAGCTCCTGCTTGAGGCCTATTGTTCCGCTCGCTTCACCCGCAAAGGCCGGGGCCTTGTTCTTAAGTTCGGTGACGATGCGCTCGGCCACTTTTTTACCGACGCCAGGCGCACGCGAAACCATAGCCAGATCACGCAGCGCGATCGCATTGGCAAGTTCCGGCGGGGACAAGGTGCCAAGCACCGCGAGTGCCACCTTGGCGCCCACGCCCTGCACATTTTGCAACAGGCGGAACCATTCGCGCTCAAGCTGGGTGGCAAAACCATAAAGGCGGATCATATCTTCACGCACATATGTCTCGATGAACAAAACGGCTGCTTCACCTATGCCGCCGAGATTACCGAGTGTGCGCGCCGAGCAAAAAGCGACATAACCGACGCCGTGCACATCGATAATGGCATGATCATCGGCGATTTCGTCGATCACACCCTTTAGCTTGCCGATCATTGGAGACTACCCCGCTAATAATGCCTGTATGCGGCGCTCACTGACAATGCTTTGCCGATGATGCGCATGACAAATGGCAATAGCCAGCGCGTCAGCGGCATCGCTCGTATCAAAGGTTGCGCGCGGCATCAAAACCTTCACCATCATATGGATTTGCTGCTTTTCGCCATGCCCCACCCCGATGACCGCCTTCTTGACCGCATTGGGTGCATATTCGGCAACGGGCAGCCCTGCCTGCGCGGGCGCAAGCAACGCAATACCGCGCGCCTGCCCAAGCTTGAGCGTCGCAGTCGCATCCTTGTTGACGAATGTATGCTCGACCGCTGCTTCATGCGGCATGTGATCGTGCAGAATTTTGGAAAGGCCTTCATGCAACTGGCAAAGTCGTGAGGCCAAATCCATTTCGGCATTCGACGTCACAGTTCCCGACGCCACGAAATGCAGCGAATTGCCAAGCGACTCGACCACCCCCCAGCCGGTACGGCGCAGGCCGGGATCGATACCAATGATGCGAATCGTTTCTTTCATCCGTAAACCCTATCCTCAGACAGGATTACTTGACAGCACAAATGTGAACAAAAGAGAAACATAGCCTCCTGTTCTGGAAAATTCAAAGAATTAGAATGGCTTGTCAGGAGGCGCCAAAAGCTGTTTTAAGCAAGACGATCTGGTCGGAAACCGGATTGCCGTTCGCGGCATCCTGCATGGGAGCGATCCGATCAGACGAATTCATTTCCATGCGGCTTATCTGCGCCTGCAACTCCATCGAGCGTTCAACAAGCTGGATAAAGGCCTGAGGCAGTTCATTCCAGCCGGGCACGCTATCGCCTGCCGACGGCATGTCCAGGCGAACCTTGGCTTTCTCGGCTGCGATCTTGTGGGTAGGCATTTCTCCATTGCGGGCGGCGCGCTGGAGCAGCAGCCAGGATGCGATCTGCATCAGTCGCGTTGTCAAACGCATCGACTCTTGCGCATAAAGTGCGGCCGCAACCGGTGAAAGATTGCGGGCCTGCTCACGTCCCTCGCCGTCGAGATAGCACGCGGCTTCCTCCACCATATCCATGCCTCTAACATAGACCGGCTTGAAGCTGTCGGAAAAAAGCCTGTGATCGACGAGACTGATCATATTATCCGGCATCTGACGCTGTTCGCTAACCACTGTTCTTACACCCTGCGTCGCCAAAAATTTGGCGATCATTCTGCTAACCCGAAACCGGGAAGATCTGTCGAAACGCAATACGATCACGCAAGTGCCCCAGACGGAATAGCCGAGCCTGATGCGTCCACGGGAAACTGCACTTTCATGCACCGCTGCGCAAGATCATGTTTAATATTGGGTTAACGACCTGCACCGCTTATCCCAGAACGAGCTGGACAGCGGACGGTTCCATATTGCCGAGAAAACTCCAAAAAATCACAAAAAAAGAGCCGCAAAGGCGGCTCTCAGGAGTTTAACAGGGAGGCGTCAAACAGAGCGGTAAAACCACTCGGTAAGAATCCAGCCGAACTGGATGCCAAAAGGTTTAACATTCTTAACATTAATAAATGGTTAATTTGCTTCTGATTCTTGCTCTTAAAAATAGTTGCACTGCAAAAAAAGCCGCCCGAAGGCGGCTTTTCTAAGCATTTTGAGCAATCGCTCGCAGACCAGTGCCTACAGGCAGTTTGACAGGTTCGCTCGCCGGAACCGCTGGCTTGGCGACCGGCTTCTTGCCCCAGCCAATCGTCGGCAACCATTCAAGGTAATAGGCAAGGGCAAACTGCATGACGATGCCAGTGGATATCAGCAGCGTATCATAGGGCAGACCGCCGGGGTTGATGAGCTTCATGACCTGCGCAACCATCGCCAGAAGTGTGCCCGCGATAAACACTGGCAAGGAATGCTTGCCTAAGATGGCCAGCGGGTTTTCAGGTGCCGTGCGGGCCAAGTTGGATAATGTCGGCACGATGGCAATCAGATAAGCCATTGCAAGAACATGAAGCAGACGCGGAGCCGACAAAAACGTCTTGTCGAAGCCGGTCAGGATCATCGGCAGGCCCATTGAGGCATCGATATGCCATAATGGCAGGCGTACCCAGGCAAGCGACAGCACCAGATAAACCACAGCGAGTGCAATCAGCAGGGGATGCTTGGGCAGTTCACCACCACGACGGACATGGATGACGCCTGCAATACCGATGGCAAACAGAAACTGCCACGACAACGGGTTCAGGAACCACACGCCTTCAGTCGGATAATTGATTGGGGCAACATGATAAAGACCGGACAAGAACCACACGGTGCCTGAAACACCCAGCATCAATGGCAGGCTGATACGCGCCAGAACAAGCAGCATGGGTGTAAGGATCAGCGTCACAGCATACATCGACAGGATGTTGTTATAACCGAGCTGATGTCCCAGAGTGACAAGACCGAACAGCGCTTCGACCGGCTGTTTGACGAGCGGACCGATATTGATCTGCGTGAGCAGCTCGGAGTGCTTAAGAAAGATGGCTGCAGCCGCAAAAATGGCGATTGTCGCAAGCGTCGTCATCAGGTGTGCCGTGTAAAGCACACCGGCACGCCGCCACATCTTCATGGAAAGCACGAGCTGGTTGCCCGGTGCAAACTTGTTGCTATAGGCAAGTGCGATCGCCATGCCGGAGATCAGAACGAAGGCTTCCGCGGAATCTGAAAATCCAAGGTTCTTGTGCGTGAAATGCTCGTAGATGGTACCGGGCACATGATTGACGAAAATCGTCAACAAAGCCAAAGCACGAAACACATCAATGCGCGTATCGCGCACTTTGGCGATCGGTGTTGGCGTTCCTTCGTG
Source organism: Brucella sp. BE17 (assembly GCF_039545455.1). Lineage (NCBI taxonomy): Bacteria > Pseudomonadati > Pseudomonadota > Alphaproteobacteria > Hyphomicrobiales > Brucellaceae > Brucella > Brucella sp. BE17. The sequence goes on from NZ_CP154467.1 coordinate 1,601,109, forward strand.
AGCGGTCGCAATAGTCATTCAGCAGCCTGCCTTTTTTCGTGAAAGCCAGACATGCAAATATCTTGCTCTCAACGTTTAGGTGAAATTCCCAACTTTAAGGCCGGGACAACCCACAATCTTAACGGTGTCTTTTCACCTTCGAATTAGGGCCTATATAAGCCTAAATCCTCATTTGGGCTGGTTTGTTCCGATCAACTTTCGTTCCAGTGGATAACATAATGCCAGCCCAATCCCGTTGATCGCCACATCTGACAACAACACATGCAAGCTGACGATAGGTGTTTGGGTCTCGATGATTGCCGCACATAAACATGTCGAAACAAATAGATAGAGTGTGAGACGTGTTTGGGATAAACAGAACGCCGTCGTTGCCTGAATTCCATCACGTTTTTCCCGTTAGGCTTGGTTTATGAACACATCCGCTCCGAAAAATCCTTCCGATCGCTGCCGCCTCGTGCTGGTCACCCCGCCTCTGTCAGACAGCACAAAACTGGTCACGCTGCTGATGGCGGCGCTATCGGGCGGTGATGTCGCAAGTGTCATTCTGGATACCGGCGATCTGGATGAAGCAACTTTTCAGCTCGTTGCAGAAAAGGCAGTCCCGATCATTCAGGACAAAGGGGCCGCCGCGATCATTCTCAACGACACGCGCATTGCAGGCCGTGTCGGCGCAGACGGTATTCATATCGAAGGCAAGGCAGCGGAGCTTGGCGAGGCAATCGAAAAACATGCGCCCAAAATGATCGTCGGCACAGGCAATCTGCGTGATCGACACAGCGCCATGGAGATCGGTGAATTACAGCCCGACTATATCTTTTTTGGCAAGATCGGTGCTGACAACAAGCCCGAGGCGCATCCGCGCAATCTTTCGCTGGCCCAATGGTGGGCGGAACTGGTGGAAATACCGTCCATCGCGCAAGCCGGAAATACATTGGAAAGTGTTATTCCAGCTGCTGAAACGGGTGCGGATTTCGTGGCGCTTGGACGCGCCGTCTTTGAAGCGGAAAACCCAGCAGAAGCGGTAAGAGAGGCCAACCGGCTGCTCAATGAACACGCGCCGCGTTTTGAAGACTGATTATCATAAGCGACCAAGGTCTTAATTCATGCCCGTGAAGAGAAAAATTCTGCTTACAGCCATTTTGACATTCGCATGTCCAGCGCTGCCTGCTCTGGCATCCAGCGAACCGGCACAAAGTCAAAACGGAACTCTTGCGGGCGCTGATAAGAATAATAAGGGTGACAAACCCGGCAAGTCTGCAGTCCCCGCCATGCTGCCGCAACCGGCGACCACCGGGCCAATGCCGGCCATTGATCCAAAACGTTTTGGCGACAGACCTGCGGACGAGGCCTTTGGTGCCTTTCAGCGGGGGCTTTATCTGACGGCTTTCAACCTAGCCAAACCGCAGGCTGAAAAAGGCGATCCCGCGTCCCAAACCCTCATTGCCGAGATTTATGCGCGCGGCATGGGCGTTCCCGCCGATCAGAAACTGGCGGCCGAGTGGTATGGCAAGGCGGCCGAGAACGGCGTCACCGAAGCGCAGTTTCGCTATGCGGCCCTGCTGCTTCAAGGAACCTATGTCAAAAAAGACAATAAGAAAGCGGAAGAACTGATGCATAAGGCAGCCGAGGGCGGCAATGCCATGGCGCAGTTCAATTATGGCCAGATACTGATGCAGAGACATCCCGGCATGCCAGGTCTTGATCTCGCTTATCCCTGGTTTGAAAAAGCCGCAGAAGCAAAGCTTGCCGATGGCGAATATGCGTTGAGCCAGATTTATGCAAATGGTACCGAAAAGATTACGCGCGATGAAAAAAAAGCCCGCGAATACCTGATCCTTGCAGCGCGAAAAGGCTATGATACGGCGCAGTTTGACCTTGGCCGCTGGCTGGTCGAAGGGCGTGGTGGCGATCGTGATTATGATCAGGGTTTTCGCTGGACGCAATTGGCCGCAAACCGCGGCATGGTCATGGCTCAGGCCTGGCTGGCACGCCTTTACCGCGACGGGCTTGGCACGGAAGGCGACAGCGTGAAAGCCGCAGCTTGGTATATTCTCGCCCAGCGCGCAGGATTTCGGGCGCATGATCTCAACGACATGATGGATGGGCTCAGCGACGAGCAGATCAAGCAAGCCATTGAAACCGCCAACAATCTGCGCATTCGCTGAGTTTCCGGCAAAGTCTGCCGCCTGAAAACGTCTCTTTTTGCGCACAGGCTTGCGCAAAGCGGCTTTTTGTGGTCTTGGAAGCACCGATTATCGCAGTTCGCATATAAGGCGCGCGAGCAATCACCGGATGAAAGTCGGATGGTTGCCCCTTTTGCCATTGTGCATCGAACCGCAATTGGTTTCACATTCATTTCCGGATCAAACTCATGAAGATCAATGGTAACGAAATCCGCCCCGGCAACGTCATCGAACATGACGGCGGGCTTTGGGCTGCTGTCAAGACCAATGCCGTCAAGCCCGGCAAGGGCGGCGCCTACAATCAGGTCGAACTGAAAAATCTCATCACCGGCACCAAGCTCAACGAGCGTTTCCGTGCAGCTGAAACCGTCGAGCGCGTGCGCCTTGAGCAGAAGGATTTTTCCTTCCTTTACGAGCAGGGCGATGCGCTGATTTTCATGGACACCGAATCCTACGAACAGCTCGAACTCCAGAAGGATTTCGTTGGCGACCGCGCGGCCTTTTTGCAAGATGGCATGATGGTGACGGTCGAACTCTATGAAGAAAAGCCAATCGGCATTCGTTTGCCCGATCAGGTTACGCTGGCAATCACCGAAGCCGACCCAGTCGTCAAGGGCCAGACTGCCGCTTCTTCCTACAAGCCAGCCGTTCTTGAAAACGGTATCCGCATTCTGGTTCCGCCCTTCATCGCATCAGGCGAACGTGTGATCGTGGACACCAACGAGCTGACCTATATCAGCCGCGCCTGATTTTTCTGCGGTTTTATAACCGCGTGTCAAAATTTTGCGGCGCCTTTCAATACGGCGCTGCAGTCCGACATCCGGTTCACGGGTGCCGCGACGGTTCTTTCTCAGATTGCTCAATTTTAAAGGACGATTCCGATGGCTCGTTCAGCCCTCCTCAATGTTATGGTTCAGGCCGCCATGAAGGCCGGACGCAGCCTCGCGCGCGATTTTGGCGAAGTGCAGAATCTGCAGGTTTCGCTCAAAGGTCCCGGCGATTATGTCAGCCAGGCGGACCGCCGCGCCGAAAAACTCATCTATACGGAATTGAGCCGCGCCCGCCCGGATTTTGGCTTTCTGATGGAAGAGTCGGGCGAAGTGGAAAGCAAGGACGGTCAGCATCGCTGGCTGGTCGATCCGCTCGACGGCACCACAAACTTCCTGCACGGCATCCCGGTTTTTGCAGTCTCCATCGCATTGGAGCGTCAGGGCCAGATCGTAGCCGGTGTGATCTATAATCCAGCCATGGACGAACTTTATACCGCAGAACGCGGCGGTGGCGCATTTCTCAATGATCGCCGCCTGCGCGTGGCCGCCCGAAACAAGCTGGTGGATTGTGTGATCGGCACCGGCATTCCGCATCTCGGACGCGGACATCATGGTCACTATCTGGTCGAACTGCGCAACATCATGGCCGAAACGGCAGGTGTGCGCCGCATCGGCTCGGCCTCGCTCGATCTTGCCTATGTTGCAGCCGGTCGTCTCGACGGTTTCTGGGAAGATGGCCTCAACCCATGGGATGTGGGTGCCGCCATGTTGATGATCCGCGAAGCTGGTGGTTTCGTCTCCGACAAGGTCGGCGGACAAGACATCTTTGACAAGAAGAGCATTGTTGCCGGCAATGAAGCCATTCACGCAGCACTTTTGAAAACACTGCGCAAGCCGATCTGATTCCTGCACTTCATCGCTTATGCTATTTCAGCACGCCACCGGCGTGCTGTTTTTTTGCCTTTATTTTTTATGTCATTATTTTTTATCTCTGGGCGATTCCGCTTCGCCCCTTAATGCAGTAGGCTCACCCGCAAACACCTGACCACGGAGCGGAATGGATGAGCGATCTGAAGGACACAAGAGACCATCTTGACGGGACGCACGATTACGATCCCTACAGCCTTTCAAGCCCACGCCTCGTCATCCTCACCATGGTTATCTTTCTCATCATCGTTGGCTTTCTGGCCGCAATTCTGATGCGGCAGATCCACACGTTCTTCGTCACCAATCCCGGCCTCAACGGCCTTATCTTTGGGGTACTTCTGGTCGGCATATTGCTTGCCTTCGGGCAGGTGTTAAGGCTTCTGCCGGAAATTCGCTGGGTCAATTCCTTCCGCGACGGGGACCGGGAGGGCATCGAGCGCAAGCCTGCGCTGCTCGCGCCCATGCGTGCATTGATCGGACGCCGCCAGTCGATGGCGCTTTCGACCACGACCTTGCGTTCCATTCTCGACTCCATTGCCACGCGCCTCGATGAAAGCCGCGATATTTCACGCTATCTCATCGGACTTCTGGTATTCCTTGGCCTGCTCGGGACCTTCTGGGGCCTGCTTGAAACGGTGGGTTCCATCGGCCGCACCATCCAGACGCTTGATCCCGGTTCGGGCAGCACAAATGATGTGCTCGATTCGCTCAAGGCCGGATTGCAGGCACCGCTTTCGGGCATGGGCACCGCTTTCTCTTCTTCGCTGTTCGGTCTTTCCGGCTCGCTTATTCTGGGCTTCCTCGATCTGCAGGCGGGCCGTGCACAAAACCGTTTTTATACCGAACTTGAAAATTGGCTTTCATCCGTCACCGATCTTGGTTCGGACGCCGCCACCGTGCACAGCAATGCCGAAGAGCTTCGCCTGCTCTCCGACCGGCTCCAAGCGACACAAGGCAGCGATACATCTTCCGCCCAGCGCACCAGTGCGGCACTGGCCAATCTCGCCGAAGGTATTCAGGGACTGGTCAAGAATATGCGTAGCGAACAGCAGCTGATGCGTGACTGGGTGGAAAAGCAGGCGGATGAGCAGCAGGCCGTCCGCGAGACGCTGGAGCGGCTTTCAAACGCGATTGGCGAACAGCGCAGCGAGCGCAAAGACGAGGCACGCTGATCATGGCGCTCGCCCGTAACCGCCGCCCGCAAAGACATATCGATTACTGGCCAGGCTTCGTCGATGCGTTGACGACGCTACTTCTGGCCATCATGTTTCTGCTCACCGTCTTTGTGCTGGGACAGTTTTTATTGAGCCGCGACGTCAGCGACAAGGACAGCGTTCTGGCGCGCCTTAACAGCCAGATACAGGAACTCACGCAACTGCTTTCGCTCGAACAGGGCAATGCACAGGACTTGCAGGATACCATCGCCAATCTGCAAGCCTCGCTGTCGAGCGCTGAAAGCGAACGCTCCCGTCTGCAGTCTCTGCTGAATGAAGGAAGCGGTGCGGGCGCCGCCGCCGAGCAACGCGCCGGTGAATTATCCGACAGCCTTGACGCGGAAAAGCAGGTCAGTGCGCGGGCGCTCAATCAGGTGGAATTGCTTAACCAGCAGCTTTCAGCCCTTCGTCGCCAGATCGCAGCATTGGAAGATGCGCTCAATGCATCAGAAAGCCGTGATCGCGAATCAAGTGCCAAAATCGCCGATCTCGGCAAGCGCCTCAACGTGGCACTCGCGCAGCGCGTGCAGGAATTGAACCTTTATCGCTCTGATTTTTTTGGACGTCTGCGCGAAATTTTGTCTGATAAGGAAAATATCCGCATCGTCGGGGACCGTTTCGTCTTCCAGTCGGAAGTGCTGTTTCCAACCGGATCGTCAGACATCAATCCGGCTGGCGAGATGGAAATGAAAAAGCTTGCCGATGCTATCATCGAGCTGAACAGCGAAATCCCCGATGAGATCAACTGGGTTCTGCGCGTGGACGGGCATACCGACAATGTGCCGCTGGCGGGCACCGGACGGTTTCGCGACAATTGGGAATTATCCTCGGCGCGTGCTGTCTCGGTCGTGAAATTCCTTGTCGCCAATAATGTCCCCGCCAATCGCCTTGTGGCGGCTGGTTTCGGCGAATATCAGCCGCTCGACACAGAAAACACGACCGATGCCCGGGCCCGAAACCGTCGTATCGAGCTGAAACTGACGGAACGATGATAGGCGCAAAAAGCGGGCTTATACCAAAGCGTTAAGATGCTAACGCATCACGCTTTGAAAATGCTCAATCACCACAATGGCTTAACCAAAGTTCGATGAGCCATTCTCACCGAGCTTTGGTATTACACACCCGTTTCAAACTGCAATTTCGCAAGTCTGGCATAAATGCCGCCGCGTTCGACAAGGCTCTGATGCGTGCCTTCTTCAACGATGCGGCCCTGATCGAGCACCAGAATGCGGTCGGCTTTGAGAACCGTTGCCAGGCGATGCGCGACCACCAGTGTCGTGCGTTCCTGCATCAAGCCGTCGAGCGCTTTCTGCACCAGCATTTCACTTTCCGCATCGAGCGCCGAGGTCGCTTCATCGAGCAGCAATACCGGCGCTTCACGCAGGATTGCGCGGGCAATGGCAATACGCTGACGCTGCCCGCCGGAAAGCGTCACACCGCGCTCGCCGACTTCAGTATCGTAGCCATCGCCAAGCGCCATGATGAAATCATGCGCAAGGGCGGCCTTTGCTGCGGCTTCGATCTCGGTATCGCTTGCACCGGGCCTGCCAAAGGCAATATTCTCCCGAATGCTGGTGGCGAAAATCACCACATCCTGCGGCACCACGGCGATACGCGCACGCACCACTGAGGGATCGGCTTGCGGCAGGGCTACGCCATCCATCATTACCTGACCTGATTGCGGATCGTAATAGCGCATGACGAGAGCAAAAACCGTGCTCTTGCCAGCCCCCGACGGGCCGACGATGGCAACCGTTTCACCTGGCTCAACCTTGAAACTCACGCCATTGAGCGATGGCGCATCGGGACGTGTGGGATAGGAAAAATGTACATCGTCGAAAATGATTTCGCCGCGGGCCGGTTCGGCCAAGGCAACGGGCGAAGCGGGTATGGCGATATCTGGTGTCTCGTCCAAAATTTCGGCCAGACGCTCGGTAGCACCGGCTGCTTGCGCGAGTTCGCCACCCACTTCCGACAAGGCACCAAAGGCGCTTGCGGCAAAGACAGCATAGAGCACGAACTGCCCCAGCGTTCCTGGCGAGATGACGCCGGATAAAACATCGCGTGAGCCGAACCAAAGCACGGCCACGACACTGGAAAAAATCAGGAAAATCGCAAAAGCCGTGAGAATCGCCCGCGCCTTGATCGAAGCGCGTGCTGCCTCATAGGCATTTTCAACAGCACGGGCAAAACGCCCCACCACCATGGCTTCATTGGTGAAAGCCTGCAAGGTGCGCATGGCACCGATCTGCTCGCTGGCATAGGCATTGGCGCGTGCCAGCATATCCTGCGTGCGACGCGAGCGCCGGCGTACAGAACGTCCAAAGGCAATCAGCGGCACGACGATCAGTGGGATAGCACCAATCACCAACACCGAGAGTTTCGGGCTTGTGACAATCATCATTGCGAGCGCACCAAGGCCCAGAATGCAATTGCGAAGCGCGACAGAAGCGGTTGCGCCGACCACCGATTTGATCTGTGTCGTGTCAGCCGAGAGGCGCGAGACGATCTCACCGGACTGCGAACGGTCAAAAAATTCAGGCGAAAGCGCTGTCACATGCGTGAACACGGCGTTGCGCAAATCGGCAACCACGCGCTCGCCCAGCGATATGACGAAGAAATAACGAAGGCCCGAAGCAATCGCCAGCATCAACGCCAGCAGCACCAGCATACCGAAATAATTATTGACGAAGACAGCATTGGCGCCGCTAAAGCCATGATCGATCATCCGCCTGAGCGCAACAGGAACAGCAAGGGTGGTCGCGGCTGCCAGAACCAGTGAAAAAAGAGCCCCGATCACCAGCCCCTTGTAGCGGGCGACGAAGGGCAACATACGTTTCAAAGGCTGGAGAGAGCGCCGCTTGCGGCCGGAATCTATATTCAATTCTGGATTCATAACAATTGGATCATCTCTTACGGCCATTCTTGGTATTGTGCCCTTGTTATTGGCGTGCGCCTGATGTATAGGCTCGCCAACCCTTTTGGAAGCCATTGCCTATCGGTAATGTGTCTTCATATCTGCCATTGGGCGAAAGTGCCGCAGTTTTGGTGTTCAAATCTGGGCTTTTCTCGCCAGACTTTCAGGATTGAAAAAATGAAAGCTGATATCCATCCCGACTACCACACCATCAAGGTCGTGATGACCGATGGCACCGAATACATGACCCGTTCGACCTGGGGCAAGGAAGGCGATACGATGAACCTCGATATCGATCCGACCACCCATCCGGCCTGGACCGGCGGCTCGCAGACCCTGCTCGATCGCGGCGGTCGCGTTACCAAGTTCAAGAACCGTTTCGGCAATCTCGGTATCTGATATCGGTTGCAGATTTTCAAAAAACCCCGCGATCTGCGGGGTTTTTTATTGCCTGCATTTTATGCGCCTATAAAAAATCCCGGACAAAGCCGGGATTCTTCATTCACGTTTTCATGCAAAACTAAGCACTCAGCTTTTCCATAATCTCGTCGCTGACCTCGAAATTGGTATAGACGTTCTGCACGTCATCATCATCTTCGAGAACATTGAGAAGCTTGAGAACGGAGCGTGCCTTTTCCTCATCGACTTCAGTGTTGGTCTGCGGCTTCCAGATTGTCTTGATCGATTCGGCCTCTCCAAGCGCTACTTCAAGCGCCTTGGACACATCGCCAATATCCTCAAATGTGCAGATTATGACGTGCTCTTCCTCGCCAGACTGCACATCATCTGCCCCGGCTTCAATTGCCGCTTCCATGACCGTGTCGGCATCGCCAACGGAGACTTTGTAAATAATTTCACCGACGCGGTCGAACATGAACGAAACCGATCCGGTTTCACCCAGAGCACCACCAGCCTTGGTAAAGGCTGCGCGGACATTGGACGCCGTGCGGTTACGGTTGTCGGTCAAGGCTTCGACGATAACCGAAACACCACCCGGGCCGCGGCCCTCATAGCGCACTTCATCATAGTTTTCGCCGTCATTGCCAGCAGCCTTTTTAATGGCGCGTTCGATATTATCTTTTGGCATCGACTGTGCCTTGGCATTCTGGATCGCCAAACGCAGACGTGGATTCATGGTCGGGTCAGGCATGCCCTGCTTGGCAGCGACCGTAATTTCACGCCCGAGCTTGGAAAACATTTTCGACCGCACGGCGTCCTGACGACCCTTGCGGTGCATGATATTTTTAAACTGTGAATGGCCAGCCATGGCACCCCTGCTCTTTTCTAATTACCGCATCAGTTCAATAGTTTAGAGCGACCGTGTACTGCGTCCGGAAGGACGCTCGGCGCTCTAAGATGCACGGAGGAAGCGTCAAGCATGAAACCAGGTGCAGGCAAATGAAGGCCGTCTTCGGGCTACGATGCTGCCCATGCTGACGGGCTTTCCGTGCTGAATGGCGGCGTTATAAGGAATTGAGCCCCTTTCGTCCAGCAAAAGCGCATTATTCGGCGCGCACCTCATCAATAAATGCAATATTGCTCGACGCTTCACGCAAAGCAGCTTATCGATCGGATCATGACCCAGCACGCACCAAAACCCGCACATGAACCCTCAAAGGCTCCCAATGAGACCATTGCGGCCCGTATCAGCCGGGTTCTTGCCGACCGTATCATTGCCGGCGAGATCGAGCCGGGAATCAAGCTTCGGCAGGATCATATCGCCGAGGAATTCCAGACCAGCCATGTGCCGGTGCGCGAGGCTTTCCGTCGACTGGAGGCGCAGGGTCTTGCCGTTTCCGAACCTCGGCGGGGTGTGCGGGTTGCATCTTTTGATATTGCAGAAATTCGCGAAGTGGCGGAAATGCGCGCCGCACTCGAGGTGCTCGCCTTGCGACACGCGGTCCCCAATATCTCCAGCGCCACGCTGTTGGCTGCCGAACAGGCAACGCTGGACGGCGATAAATCGCACGATGTCAGAAGCTGGGAGGATGCTAACCGGCGCTTTCATCGCATCATTCTCGAACCCTGCCATATGCCACGCCTTCTTGCGGCAATCGATGACCTTCACGCGGCAAGCGCACGCTTTTTATTTGCGACGTGGCGCTCGGAATGGGAAGCGCGAACAGACCATGATCATCGTGCCATTATAGAGGCCTTGCGCCAGAACGATGTCGAACGCGCTGCCGCCACCCTTTCGGGCCATGTGCAATGGATCGGGCGACGCCCTGTCAAAACGGCTTCTGGCAAAGTCCGCGATTCATTTGCCATTATTGGTTAAATTTTATAGATAATTATTGCTAATATTGGACAACTCAGCAAGATAGACTACATCGAATCGAATTTTATCTATAATTTGGAGTCGTCATGTCTAGCTTGGCTCAACCGCGCACAACTTTCAGCCCGCTTCAACTTGAAAGCCGCTCACTTGCAATCCGTCTAACCGCGGTTGCCTTGGGAATCTTACTGCTCGCCATATCTTCCCAGATCACGGTTCCGATGATTCCGGTTCCGATCACATTGCAAACCCTTGTAGTACCACTGATCGGCGCGCTCTATGGCTGGCGTCTGGGAACGGCTACCGTGCTGGCCTGGCTGGGCGAAGCCATGCTCGGCCTTCCGGTCCTGGCAGGCGGCATGGGGGGTATTCACCATTTTGCAGGACCAACCGCAGGCTATCTGGCAGCTTTTCCAATCATTGCAGCACTGACCGGCTATCTCGCCGAGCGCGGCTGGAACGGACGAAATGTAGCTCTTGCCTTCGTGTCGTTCCTTGCCGCCAATCTTCTCTGCCTGGCCCTTGGCGCCCTCTGGCTTTCGAGCAGCATCGGCATTGAAAAAGCCGTCGCTTTTGGTGTCGTACCATTTATTATTGGCGCTTTCATCAAATCGGCTCTGGGAGCGGCGATCCTCAAAGCCACAACGCGCACACTCAAAGCATAACGTTCCTTTATGACGATACGCCTGCGGGGCCATCATCTTCTTTGCATGCTGACTTATGTCGGCAAGGGCTACAGTCCGGCTTTCGTGGAAAATTATGACACGATTGCCGACCGCCTCAGCAAGGGGGAAGACATTCTGCTCATCGATGGCCCTGATGACATTTGTGCGCCCCTGATTTGCGGGGGCGTCTGCCATTGCCATAATGAAAGCGTCTTAGGGCGTGACCGGCTGGCAATCGAAGATATAAGCCAGCTTGTGGGGCAACGGCTTCTGCCACAACAACCCTTTATGCTGGATGCAAAACGTCTTGCATCTATGCGCGATGCATTTGCCGATGGTTCATTGCGCAGGGCTTGTGTCGACTGCGAATGGCACGATCTGTGTACCAGGATCGCCATTACCGACAATTTCAACACTGTGAAAGTAACAAGGCCGCCCGTCTCAACGTGAGAGGGCGACCCATTTTACACCGGTTATTGATCGGTCCGTTTTCGTCGCGCCAACATATTAAGCGCTTCGACCAACGCCGAGAACCCCATGGCTGCGTAGATATAGCCCTTGGGCACATGATAGCCGAAGCCATCGGCGATCAGCGTCATGCCGATCATCAGCAGGAAGCCGAGCGCAAGCATGACGATGGTCGGATTTGCGGCAATAAAGCGCGATAGCGGATCGGCTGCCAGCAACATCACGGTAACAGCAGACACGACCGCAATCACCATGATGGCGATCTCATCGGTCATACCGACAGCGGTGATGATGGAATCCACCGAGAAAACCAGATCGAGAATAAGGATCTGGACAATAGCAGTTCCCATCGTAAGCTGGACCACCTTGCCGCCAATGTTTTCCTTGCTGTCATGCGGATCGACGGTGTGATGGATTTCCTTCGTCGCCTTCCAGACCAGAAACAGTCCGCCTGCAATCAGAATAATGTCGCGCCATGAGAAACCGTTACCGAAAATCTTGATAACCGGCTCGGTCAGTTGTACGATGATGGAAATGGTGAAGAGAAGCGCCAGACGCAGGATGAGCGCCGCACCAATACCAATTCGGCGCGCTTTCGATTGCAGATGCGGCGGCAGCTTGTTGGTGAGGATGGAGATGAAGATCAGATTGTCGATACCCAGCACGATTTCCATCGTCACCAGTGTAATCAGCGCGGCCCAGCCAGCCGGGCTCGAGAGGAATGCCAGATGCTCGGCAAAAAACTCCATGAAGACCTATCCTTTGTGAAACATGTCGCAAGAAGATAGGAACTCGAAATGGCCGTTCAACTCCTCGTGAAGAGAAAAATCACGCCCAGAAGTCAGGGAGGGTTTCCTCAAGCCGCGGACCGATGCGCAAAGGGGCTACTTTTTCAGCGAGGCCTGTACGGTCGGAAATTTCGATACATACACCGCAAATCGTGGCTTTTCCGCTGGCTGCTTCAAAACGGCCCTTGGGCACTTTGGACAAAAAGCGATTGAGCGGTTCTTCCTTGTCCATGCCGAGAGACGAATCATAATCGCCGCACATACCTGCATCCGACATATAGGCGGTGCCATTGCGCAAAATCTGGCAATCGGCGGTCGGCACATGCGTGTGGGTGCCGACAACGGCGCTGGCGCGACCATCGACAAAATGGCCGAAACATTGTTTTTCGCTGGTGGCTTCGGCATGAAAATCGAAGAATACGGCATCCGCCTGCTCACCAAGCGGACAGGCTTCAAGAATTTTTTCGGCAGCGATAAACGGGTCATCGAGATCGGGATGCATGAAAACGCGGCCCATCACGTTGGAAACCAGCACGCGCGCGCCGTTCTTTGCGATATAAAGCCCCTCGCCTTTACCAGCAGTGCCTTTGGGGAAATTTGCAGGCCGTAAAAAACGGTCTTCGCGTTTGGAGAAATCCAGCGCCTCGCGCTGATCCCAGACATGGTTTCCGGTCGTCACCACATCAGCGCCGGCACGGATGGTATCGTGAAAAATATCTTCCGTGATGCCAAAACCGCCTGCGGCGTTCTCGCCATTGACGATCACGAAATCGAGCTTCAGATCGGAAATCAGCCCCGGCAGCTTGTCATAAACCGCCGTGCGCCCCGACCGGCCCACCATATCCCCCAGAAAAAGTAATCTCATAAATGCGTCTTTATCAGTCCTGATCGAAGATGCGCAAGCCGGTCTCGGTCAGTATCTGGTGAAGAGCGATATCATGCGGCTCGTTGGGTACATGCTGAACCTCCTGACAATCAAAGCCCATCCCGACCAGCAACGGTTCCAGACCGCGCGCCGCAAAACCCGCCAGCGCACGATCATAATGACCGGCACCATAACCCAACCGATGCCCGCGCCGATCAAAAGCAGCAAGCGGCATCAGCATGATAGCCGGATCGACCAGCGGCGCATGCTCGTCCGGTCCCATCGTACCAAATCCAGTCTGGACAAGCTCTGCATCCGGCAGATATTCACGAAAGGCGATTGTGTCCCTGTCCAGCACCACCGGCAGGCAAAGCCGTGCACCATTGCTCCGCAAGAAAGACAATAGAGGCCGAGGGTCGATCTCTGAACGGATAGGCCAGTAACCGGCGACCATTGTACCAGCGGGTATTACGATGGCGGCTTCGGCTTTTTTAGCGGCAGAAAGAGAGGCTTCATAGTGGTAACGCGGGTCAAGCGCATCGCGCTGCGCCAGAACCTGACGCCGCAATGCCTGCTTATCCTGATTATGCTCCGCCACCATCCTCAAGCCTCTCCCGATTGCAACGCGATGCTGACAGTGGAACCGGATTAGACCATGCAGTCAAGGATTCCTTCACAGCGAAGCAGCCATCCGTTCGGACCGGTCGCGGATAACGCGCAGCACCACACCATGAAAATCATTGAGAAACACCTTGCCCCACCAATCGCAATAGAAATCGAACGGTGTCGCAATCTGGTAATGCGTGGTGAGGGTCAGGCGCGTGCGGCCATCGGGCAACGGCTCAAGCTGGTAATCGCCGCGGGCCAGCTTCAGATACCGGCTATCAACCTTGATATGCGCTTCAACTGCCTCTGGAATGGAATTGGGGCCAAAGCGGAAATCCCATGCCAGAAGCTTATTTTCTTCCCAGCGCGTGACAATTTCCTGAAAATTCACACCACGCGTCCATTGCAGCTCGCGCACCGCACCAATGCCTTCTCCTTCAATCCGCGCATCGAGCGGCTGCGGCACACCCAGAACACCGTGACTGAAGGTCCATGACAGCTCCTCGGCACGCACATTGCGAATTTCAACCGTCTGTTTCCAGACCTGTTCGGGGGGAGCCGCAATATCGATCACCGTGGTGACAGCACTCTCATGCAGCGTGTAGGCAATCTGTTGCTCAAACGGAAACACCAACAAAGGCAGCGCAATGACAAGCGTCGTCGAGCGGCGCGAACGCAATTGACGGATAATCCACAAAGTAAGTGCCGAGCCAAGCGCCGAAAACAAAATCAGAAAGGGTGCCGCCATGGCAACGCAAATACCTGCCTCGCGAAACAACACCATGCTGATCACGACCAGCCCGGCGATGATCGCAAGCCCGATCCGAACATGATGCCAGAGCCGCTTTTCAGCCCGCGGATCAGCGAGACTGGAGGCAAGGCTTGCCACCCCCATCGGCAACAATATAAGACCCGCGAAAAACGGCATCGTGTCCTTTGCCACATCCGACCAGATCAGCACATAAAGCAGCAGGCCATAGGCAAACGCCACCGGAACGGCAACAAACAATCTTTCTTTGGGGTCGGGCTTTCTGGGAGGCTCTTGCGGAGGGGGTGATGTCGACATGAGAAAATGAATTCCGTGAGATTGCCGTCTGTTTATGGACAATCCACAGCTAATGGCAAGCCCCGTCTTCTGCCTTCGGCAAACATGCTTCAGGCTCGACAAGGTGCAGAGGTAAAAGGAAAGGTGGCGACCGCGACGACCGATGGAAGAGATTGATCCCGGGAACCTACAACGTAGGTGGGCACCATATGCGAAGGCCCACAGGCCCTCACAGGGACAGTTCCCTTAGAGATCAATAAGGCCCCGGGGATGCTATTACTCCTGTCGGGAAGCGCAGTACACCACTGACCAATATAGTCGCTCGATGGTGACCGCACCAGTGGCTTGCAGCGCTTTAGCTAAAAATATTTTGCGAAATAATACGCTTACGAATTGCCGCGCGGCGTGATGCGTGAAGCAACCTGCTCCAGCCGCATTGCAACATCGCCGAGAACACCAGCCAGCGTTGTGTCATTGCTCTCCGCACGCGCCAATGCCTCTTCGCGCGAGCGACGCAAAGTCTCGACCTCGTTCTCAAGCGCTTTGACGCGCTTCTGCGTTTCAGAAAACTCATCCATGACCATGATACCGGCCATGACCGTCAGACGCAGATCGCCAATTTCACCAAAAGACGACTTGAGATGTGTGACATATTGATCGAAACGATCTGCAAGCCCGGAGAGGTGCTCTTCCTGTCCCTCGTCGCAGGCCATGCGATAAGCCTTGCCATCAATGGTAACGGTAACGGTTGCTATGATAGCCTCCTATCGGTCCAGAACGGCGCGGATCGTCTCCATGGCCGTCACAAGACGCCGTGAAACTTCCTTATTGGCAGCTTCAAGCCGCTCGGCCCGTGCTTCGGATTGATCGAGTTCGCGTGCAAGACGGCTGCGATCCGCATTCATCCGCTGCACTTCCTCCTCGGCTTCGGCGAAATCGCCTTCCTTGTCCAGCCGCAGCTCGACAGATTCTTCAAGCGTGTTGAGCGCCTTTTTCAGCCGATCCAGCACTTCTATGAGGGTTACTTCGGGTGCCATCCATATCCTTTCCGGTGTCCCGGCCCTGAAATCCACGTCGAAATTTGCGTTCCTTCGGTGCAACGCCGGTGCCACATGACAGACATCGAATCGCGTTTACCCGATTTGTCTCTTTGAAAAGACTGTAATAATCGACTGCCGGATAAGCAACAAATGAGGGGCCATGTAAGCCTTCATGCACTGTTTAATCGGTGCAAAACGGCTTTTCAGCGATTGCAGCCCACTTTTCACAGACTGAACATGCATAATCGCGCAGTGTTTATTGTTCTCAACCCATCGATTTATTGACTCCTCATGTGCAGGTGCTATTTGTCCCGGTGCCTTTTAGGACATGAAAAGCAGCAAATGATTTCCTGCTGATCGTTCTCTTCTCGAAGGCATCGCCGCAACCCCGTTAAACCCACCCTGGAAAGACGGCTGAGACCATGACCAATTCCGACAAGCAAAACCAACTGGCCAACGCGATCCGCTTTCTTTCGATCGATGCGGTCGAGAAAGCCAATTCCGGCCATCCCGGCCTGCCGATGGGCGCAGCCGACATAGCGACGACGCTTTATACCCGCTTTCTTTCGCACGACCCGCAGAACCCGCATTGGCCGGATCGCGACCGTTTCGTGCTGTCCGCCGGTCACGGCTCGATGCTGCTTTATTCGCTGCTCTATCTTTCGGGCTACGAAGACATCACCATCGATGAGATCAAGAATTTTCGCCAGCTTGGCGCCCGCACCGCAGGCCATCCGGAATACGGTCATGCCGCAGGCATTGAAACCACGACCGGGCCGCTTGGCCAGGGCATTGCCAATGCTGTGGGTATGGCGCTTTCCGAACGCATCCTCAATGCGCAGTTCGGCGACAGCCTCGTCGATCACTACACCTATGCAATTGTTGGTGACGGTTGCCTTATGGAAGGCATCAGCCAGGAAGCCATGGCACTCGCAGGCCATCTGCAATTGAGCAAGTTGATTGTCTTCTGGGATGACAACAACATCTCCATCGACGGCCCGGTTTCGCTTGCTGACAACACCGACCAGCCAGCGCGTTTCGCAGCTTCAGGCTGGAACACCATTTCTGTCGACGGTCATGATCAGGAAGCTATTGCCAAGGCCATCGAGCTTGCAAAGACCTCTGATCGCCCGACATTCATCGCCTGCAAAACGACCATCGGTTTTGGTTCGCCCAACAAGGCCGGCACCAACAAGGTGCACGGCTCGCCACTGGGTGCAGAAGAAATCGTCGCAACCCGCAAGGCGCTGGGGTGGAACTCGGAGCCCTTCGTCGTTCCCGCTGAAGTGCTGGACAGCTGGCGTGTGGCGGGCCTCAACGCCGCCAAGAAGCGTCAGGAATGGGAAAAGCGTTTCGCTGCAGCCGATGCTGAAACCCGCGCTGAATTCGAGCGGCGCATGCGTGGAGAGCTGCCTTCCAATTTCGATGCGACGATCATCGAGTATAAAAAGAAGCTCTCCGTCGACAAGCCGAAGGTCGCCACCCGCAAATCATCGGAAATGGCGCTGGAAGTCATCAATGGCGTTGTGCCGGAAACCATTGGCGGCTCTGCCGACCTGACCGGCTCCAACAACACCAAGACCAGCCAGACCAAGGCTGTTACCCCGGAAAATTACGGCGGCCGTTATATTCATTACGGCATCCGTGAACACGGCATGGCGGCAGCCATGAACGGCATGGCGCTGCATGGCGGCCTCATTCCATATTCGGGCACCTTCATGTGCTTCTCGGATTATTGCCGTCCAGCCATGCGCCTTTCCTCGCTGATGGGTATCCGCGTTGTCTATGTCATGACACATGATTCCATCGGTCTTGGTGAAGATGGACCGACCCACCAGCCGGTCGAACATATGGCTGTTCTGCGGGCCATCCCCAACCATAATGTCTTCCGCCCGGCGGACGCTGTGGAAGCGGCTGAATGCTGGCAGTTGGCGCTGCAATCACAGAAGACACCTTCGACACTGGCACTGACCCGCCAGAACCTCCCGGTCGTTCGCACCGAGCATCACGATGAAAATCTGAGCGCATACGGTGCCTATGAACTGGCAAAAGCCAGCAGCGACGCCAAGGTTTCGATCTTCGCAACCGGCTCGGAAGTTGAAATTGCGCTCAAGGCTCGTGATCTTCTTGAAGGCAATGGCATTGCGACCCGTGTTGTGTCGGTTCCCTGCTTTGAGCTTTTTGAGCAGCAGAGCGACGCTTACAAGCAGGCAACGCTGGGCGATGCTCCGGTCAAGGTCGCCATCGAAGCCGGTCTGGCGCTTGGCTGGGAACGCTTCATTGGTGAAAACGGCATATTCATCGGCATGAAGGGCTTTGGCGCATCCGGTGAGATCAGCGATCTCTACAAGCATTTCGGCATTACAGCGGAAGCGGCTGCCGAGGCTGCGCAAAAGAAGCTCAACGCCGCATAATAAATGAACGCCGGCGCCAAACACGCCGGCGTTCATCCTTCTAAGTCCGCTCTTCGATCAAGATCGGTTATCAAGCCCTGCATATGTAGAACCCATTCGGGAGAATTAGAGAAAATGGCAGTTCGCGTCGCAATCAATGGTTTTGGCCGCATTGGCCGCAATGTCCTTCGCGCAATCGTCGAATCGGGTCGCACCGATATTCAGGTCGTTGCCATCAACGATCTCGGTCCGGTTGAAACCAACGCCCATCTGCTGCGCTATGATAGCGTTCATGGCCGTTTTCCCAAGGAAGTCAAAGTCGCAGGCGACACCATCGATGTCGGTTATGGCCCGATCAAGGTGCACGCCGTGCGCAACCCGGCTGAACTGCCGTGGAAAGAAGAAGGCGTCGATATAGCACTTGAATGCACCGGCATTTTCGCAACCCGCGACAAGGCTGCCGCTCATCTTGAAGCTGGTGCCAAGCGCGTCATCGTTTCGGCCCCTGCCGATGGCGCTGACCTGACTGTCGTTTATGGCGTCAATCACGACAAGCTCAGCAAGGACCATCTGGTCATTTCCAACGCATCTTGCACCACCAACTGCCTTGCACCCGTGGCGCAGGTCCTCAACGATGCCATTGGCATCGAAAAGGGTTTCATGACCACGATCCACTCCTATACGGGTGACCAGCCAACGCTCGACACCATGCACAAGGACCTCTATCGTGCGCGTGCTGCAGCGCTTTCGATGATCCCGACCTCGACGGGTGCCGCCAAGGCAGTCGGTCTGGTGCTGCCCGAACTCAAGGGCAAACTCGACGGCGTCTCTATTCGCGTGCCGACCCCCAACGTATCGGTTGTGGACCTCACCTTCATCGCCAAGCGTGAAACAACAGTCGAAGAAGTCAACAATGCAATCCGCGAAGCTGCCAATGGCCGCCTCAAGGGCGTTCTCGGCTATACCGATGAAAAGCTTGTCTCGCACGACTTCAATCACGATTCGCATTCGTCGGTCTTCCACACCGACCAGACCAAGGTCATGGAAGGCACCATGGTGCGTATCCTGAGCTGGTATGACAATGAATGGGGCTTCTCCAGCCGCATGAGCGACACAGCTGTCGCTTTCGGCAAGCTGATCTGATCAACTGACTACGCCCCTTCATAATCGAAGGGGCGTTTTTACTCCTGATGTAAACAGAGAGAAGAAATATGACGTTTCGCACCCTTGACGATGCCGATGTAAAATCAAAACGCGTTCTGGTTCGTGTCGATCTCAATGTACCGATGGCCAATGGGGAAGTCACGGACCTCACCCGTATCGAGCGCATCGTGCCGACCGTCGAAGAGTTGTCGAAGAATGGCGCAAAAGTTATTCTGCTCGCGCATTTCGGCCGTCCGAAAGGGGTTGCTTCCGACGAAAATTCTCTCAAACAGGTCGTCAAGCCGCTCGCTAAAGTCCTGGATTTCGATGTGTCTTTCGCTGAAGACAGCATCGGCGAGAAGGCCAAAACAGCCGTCGATGCGTTGAAAGACGGTGATATCCTGTTGCTCGAAAACACCCGTTTTCACAAGGGCGAAGAAAAGAACGACGCTGACTACGTGGCAGCGCTTGCCGCCAATGGCGACATTTTCGTCAACGATGCCTTTTCAGCAGCCCACCGCGCCCATGCCTCGACCGAAGGGCTTGCGCATGTGCTGCCTGCTTATGCCGGGCGCGCCATGCAGGCCGAGCTTGAAGCGCTTCAAAAAGGTCTGGGGCAACCCGCCCGCCCGGTGGTTGCCATTGTCGGCGGTGCCAAGGTTTCAACCAAGCTCGACCTCCTTTCCAACCTCATCGAAAAAGTCGACGCGCTGGTAATCGGTGGCGGCATGGCCAACACCTTTCTCGCGGCCCAAGGCCATGATGTTGGCAAATCGCTTTGCGAACACGACCTTGCGCCAACCGCGCGCGAAATCATGGCCAAAGCCGAAAGGACCAAATGTGCGATCATCCTGCCGGTTGATGCTGTTGTGGGCTGGCATTTTGCCGCCGACACACCAAACCAGACCTATGGCGTCGATGCCGTTCCGCATGATGGCATGATACTTGATGCAGGTAGCCTTTCGACCGATCTGATCGCCTCGGCCATTGATGATGCCGCGACATTGATCTGGAACGGACCGCTTGGCGCCTTTGAACTGCGCCCCTTCGATACGGCTACGGTCAAGACCGCCAAACATGTCGCAGCCCGCACCAAGGCAGGCAAGCTTGTGTCGGTCGGCGGCGGCGGTGATACGGTCGCAGCGCTCAATCATGCCGGTGTGGCCGATGATTTCACCTATATCTCGACCGCAGGCGGGGCCTTCCTTGAATGGATGAAAGGCAAACCGCTACCGGGCGTCGATGTGCTGAAGAAATAACACTCCCATAAGCCCGGTTCGCCGGGCTTATTTTTTTGGTGTGAGCCTCAAAAGCCGTCCCGGATTATCATCCTCGATGAGCCAGATTGCACCATCGGTGCCGACCGCGACATCGCGGATACGATTTTCCATCGCAAATCGTTCGGCTTCATCGGCATTACCGTCCTTGTTGATCGTCACGCGCACAAGGGCCGTGACCGCAAGTCCCCCGATCAGGGCCGAACCGCGCCAGTCGGGAAACTGTTCGCCTTCATAAAAAGCCATTCCTGCCGGCGCGATGACGGGAGTCCAATAAACCAGCGGCGGCTCAAATTCAGGCCGGGTCTTGTGGCGCGGGATTGGCCTGCCGCTATAATTGTCACCATTGGAAACCAGCGGCCAGCCGTAATTGAGTCCCGGTTTGATGAGATTAAATTCATCGCCACCACGTGGCCCCATCTCGTGTTCCCACAGCTTGCCGTCCGGCGCAAAAGCCAGCCCATAAGGATTACGGTGACCAGTCGACCATGTCAGCGCCTTGATCCCGCCTGAATCGGCCTGCGGATTATCCGACGGCACCGAACCATCAAGCTTCATGCGCAGGATTTTTCCCATAGGGGCGTCGTCATCCTGTGCCGTGGCCGGTTCCATGCGGTCACCGACAGACAGAAAAAGATGCTCGCCATCCGGGTCGAAAGCGATGATGCCTCCCGGCTGACCGCCCTTGGTGGCGCGATCCTGCTTCCAGATGGTCTTGATGTCTGAGAGATTGGCCTTACCGTCATTCTCTTCAAGTATGGCATGTGCCAGGACCACGCTGCTGCCAGCCTTCTCCGGCATATTATAGGTAAAATACAAAGCATTGTTTTTGGCAAAGTCTGGCGCTGGCGCGATATCAAGAAGGCCGTTCTGACCGCTGAAACTCACCTCCGGCACATTACCGACTTCATTCTTCTCACCCGCTTGTGTGACGATGAAAATCCTGCCGCCCTTTTCAGTGAGAAGCATCCGCCCATCGGGCAGGAAGGCGACAGCCCAGGGCGTATCGAATTCCGCCACACTTGTAACGACGAACGGTGCGTCTGTTTTGGCCTGCCGCTCCCCTGCATTGATACTCTCCGCCCACACGATTGAGTATGGCAAGGTCACCAACGCGGCGGTGGCGATCAACAAAAAACCTGAAACGGCGCGGCGCATATTTCCTCCATCATTGTCCTTTTTAAAATGGGATGCATACGTGCAAAAGTCAAAACTGGGAGGTTTTAAAACGTCTCTCTGACAGGCGGTAAGAAAACTTGTCCAAACTAAATCGTTTAAAAAAATTTCAATCGTTTCAATTGGTTGCGCCGCCGTTTTTTTTGCCGGACAGTTCTGCTATCGGCGTTATCATATGAAATTTTCGGCTTCGGGCAAAGTCTCTACGGCCGGCCGATTTTAACAGGAGCTTGTGTATGACTGAACGTCTCGAAGATATTGCGATCGCCATGGTCGCATCCGGCAAGGGCATTCTGGCAGCCGATGAAAGCTCTGGCACGATCAAGAAGCGCTTCGATCAGATCAACCTCACATCCACCGAAGATGCGCGCCGTGACTATCGCGAAATGCTGTTTCGTGCCGATGACGCCATGAAGAACAATATTTCCGGTGTGATTCTTTATGATGAAACCATTCGTCAAAAGGCACAGGACGGAACCCCGCTGGTCGATCTCATCCGCAATGCCGGTTCCATTGCCGGTATCAAGGTCGACGCGGGCGCCAAGCCGCTGGCAGGCTTTGCTGGCGAAACCATCACTGAAGGTCTTGACGGATTGCGTGAGCGTCTAACCGAATATCATGGTCTGGGCGCTCGCTTTGCCAAATGGCGCGCCGTGATTTCCATTACCGACGGCCTTCCTAGCTGGGGCGCGGTCAAGCAGAATGCACAGGCACTGGCGCGCTATGCAGCCCTTTGTCAGGAAACCGGCATCGTACCCATCGTGGAGCCGGAAGTGGTGATGGACGGCAAGCCGGGCGACCATTCCATCGACCGCTGCTATGAAGTCACCGAATGGGTACTGAAAACCGTGTTCACCGAGCTTTATGACGCTCGCGTCAAGCTTGAAGGCATGATTCTCAAGCCCAATATGGTCATCGACGGTAAAAATGCGCGCAAGGCCTCGGTCGAGGAAGTTGCGGAAAAGACCGTACGCTGCTTCCGCAACACCGTTCCCACCGCAGTGCCCGGCATTGCCTTTCTGTCGGGAGGCCAGACCGGCGAGGAAGCCACAGCGCATCTTTCGGCCATGAATGCAGCCTTCGATCTGCCTTGGAAACTGACCTTCTCCTATGGCCGTGCACTTCAGGCCGATGCGCTCAACGCATGGGGTGGCCGACAGGAGAACATTGCTGCCGGTCAGCGTGCTTTCGCGCACCGCGCCCACATGAACGGCCTTGCCACAACTGGCGGCTGGAAGAAAGAACTGGAAAAGGCCGCCTGATCCAGCACTTTCACGGAAGACTAAAAGCCCGGTTTCTACCGGGCTTTTTTTTATGATTCTTTAAAGTGAAGGCCCACCGTCAGTGCCATGATGATCAAGGCAATGATTGCAATTTTCCAAAAGTCGCCGCGACGCTTCAAACCGGGCAAGCCGAGCGGTTTGATAATGTGCAGCCCCATGAAAAGAACGAGCAGCACGGGCAATATTTTTGTCACAAATTTTACCTCTCTCATCCTCTTGTGACGCAGAGCCGCTGTAAGCGCAAGCGCGAGCCTGCACATTCCCTCCTCCCAAAAATAGCCTCCACCTTTAGTTCGATGGACGAAACTTTATCGTCGGGCTTACACTTACACCTGGAGGAGGTGACAGCGCATTGGCGGAAACCACAGCATCTGTCCCAAAAGTAGGAACCGGTTTTGGGACACATTCGTGAAACAAAAAGCTTAAAGCGTGTCTTTTCAATTGGATAAAATGCAACACGCTTTAGTCAGGCGCTGTCATCATGGAAAAGCATGGCCGCAAAGACACCGCATAAAAGGTGCAGCGCGGTACGCATCGGGAGTAAGCGCATGTCGTCGAAATATGCCGCAACTTATGCCGCCTGGCAAAGCAACCCGGAGCGGTTCTGGGCAGACGCC
Source organism: Brucella sp. BE17 (assembly GCF_039545455.1). NCBI lineage: Bacteria > Pseudomonadati > Pseudomonadota > Alphaproteobacteria > Hyphomicrobiales > Brucellaceae > Brucella > Brucella sp. BE17. The sequence goes on from NZ_CP154467.1 coordinate 1,624,761, forward strand.
GCACAATCCATCGACTGGTTCAAGCCGTGGCACAAGGTCTTTGCAAGTGATCAAGGTGTTTATGGTCGCTGGTTTACGGGTGCGGAGTGCAACACCTGTTACAACGCACTTGACCGACATGTCGCCAATGGCCGTGCCGAGCAGATAGCGCTGATCTATGACAGCCCCGTTACCGGGGAAATCCGCAAATACAGCTATCGCGCACTGCTGGAAGAGGTTGAAGCGCTCGCCGCTGTCATGCTTGACAATGGCGTCAAAAAGCACGACCGCGTTCTGATCTACATGCCCATGGTACCTGAAGCAGCCATTGCCATGCTGGCCTGCGCCCGTATTGGCGCTGTGCATTCAGTGGTCTTTGGCGGCTTTGCCGCGCATGAACTGGCGACACGCATCAATGATGCTCAGCCTGTGATGATCATCGCAGCCTCCTGCGGTATCGAACCGGGCTACATCGTGCCCTATCAGGACATGCTTAATCAAGCGATCGCCGAAGCGCGCCACACGGTTTCCCATTGCATCATCCTGCAACGTAACCAGCATCGGTACGATCCGGTCGCGGGCCGCGATATCGACTATAAGTCCAGCGTGGACGCCGCCCGCGGGCGCTGTGTAGCCTGTGCGTCGCTTGCGGCGACCGATCCGCTTTATATTCTTTATACATCAGGAACCACCGGAGAGCCGAAGGGAGTTGTGCGCGACAATGGCGGCCATATGGTTGCACTCACCTGGTCGATGAAGCATGTCTTTGACGTCGATCCAGGACAGGTTTTCTGGGCCGCATCCGATGTCGGATGGGTCGTAGGGCATTCCTATATTGTTTACGCGCCATTGCTCGCAGGTGCGACCAGCATTCTTTTTGAAGGCAAACCCATCGGCACACCCGATGCGGGTACCTATTGGCGCATCATCGCCGAACATGGCGTCGAGGTGATGTTTACCGCCCCCACCGCATTGCGCGCCATCAAGAAGGAAGATGCTCACGGGCATCTTGCCCGCAAATATGATTTGTCCCGATTTCGCGCTCTTTTTCTTGCCGGTGAACGCGCCGATCCCGACACCATCCATTGGGCGGAAAACCTGCTTGAACGCCCCGTGATCGATCACTGGTGGCAGACCGAAAGCGGCTGGCCGATGGTTGCCAACCCGCTGGGGCTTGGCCTGTTGGAAACCCGCTACGGCTCCTCTTCTGTCTGCATGCCCGGCTACCATATTGACGTCCTTGATGACGAAGGCCATGCGGTTGAGCGCGGACAGCTTGGCAATATCCTGATCAAGCTGCCTTTGCCGCCCGGATGCCTGCCGACACTGTGGAATGCCGACGAGCGGTTTCGCAAGGCCTATCTCGATGAGTTTCCCGGCTATTATAAAACCGCTGATGCGGGCTATATGGATGCGGATGGCTATCTCTATATCATGAGCCGGACCGACGACATCATCAATGTCGCGGGCCATCGTCTCTCGACGGGTGCGATGGAAGAAGTGCTGTCAAGCCACCCCGATGTCGCCGAATGCGCAGTGCTTGGCATTGCCGATCCACTCAAAGGTCAGACGCCATGTGGTTTTCTGGTGCTGAAATCCAATATAGAGCGCGATCCGCATGAGGTCGAAAAGGAATGCGTCAGCATGATCCGCGATGCCATCGGGCCGGTGGCTGCATTCCGGCTGGCTCTGACCGTCAAACGACTGCCAAAGACCCGCTCAGGCAAGATATTGCGTGCAACCATCCAGAAGATCGCCGATGGCGAACAATGGAAAATGCCAGCCACCATTGACGATCCCGCCATATTGGATGAGATCGGCAGCACTTTACGCGAACGCCATATCGGACTGGCTTTCGCCTGATATCTGGCTTGATTTGATAAAACCTTCGGTCCACTCTCCAGCCAGAGCGGTTACATTTTACGATTAAGGCTCTAATCGTCGTAACCGCTCTGCTTATTTATTCAACGCATTATCCAACGCGAAACCGCTTCGCATTTTTGCTGGAAATGCTTGAAATTGGAGCGTGGATATGCAGCTTGAAGGCAAGGTCGCCATTGTAACGGGTGCGGCGCGTGGCATTGGCTATGCCATTGCCCAACGGTTCCTGATGGATGGCGCAAGCGTCGTTCTGTCCGATATCGATGCCAAAGCCGCAACACGCGCGGCAAAGGATCTGCAGCAATTGGGTCCAGTTGTTGCAATGGCCGCTGATGTTGGAGACAAGCTCGATATCCATAATCTGCTGACCTATACCGCCGCCAATCTCGGCGAGGTGGATATTCTGGTCAACAATGCCGGCGTCGTGCACAAGGCGGATTTTCTCGACCTCAGGGAAGATGATTTCGACCGCGTTTTGCGCGTCAATCTCAAGGGTGCGTTTTTGTGCGGTCAAGCAGTTGCAAAGCGCATGGTCGCAAGGGTGGAAGAAGGCGCAAATCCCGGCACCATCATCAACATGTCATCAGTCAACGCAATTTTCGGTCTGCCTGACCAGCTTGCCTATTCTGTGTCCAAAGGCGGATTGAAGCAACTGACCAGCGCCATGGCGGTGGCCCTTGCGCAATGGGGCATCCGCGTTAATGCGATTGGCCCCGGATCGATCGAAACCGATATGCTCTCCGCCGTCAATTCCGATGACGAAAGCCGCAGACGGCTTTTGTCGCGCACGCCCTTGGGGCGCGTGGGTCAACCCGAAGAAATCGCTGCGATCGCTTCATTTCTCGCCTCGCGTGATGCAAGCTATATCACCGGCCAGACCATTTATGCCGATGGCGGCAGGCTGCCACTCAATTATACGGTTGTGGTGCCACCCAGGACATAACGCTTAAAAAGCGCTTTCCTCCTGACACAGAGCTGTCAGGAGGGCTATGCCATAAGCATGCTTCCAAGGACGAGGGAGTGGAATCATGGCATTTGCAATCGCACCATTCATTGCAATTCTAAAACGCTACAGGCAAAGGCAGGATACGCGTCGCCGTTTTGTCCGTGCCAATCGCCTTCTCGATCACTTGCCGGAAGATTTGCGTAAGGATATGGGGTGGCCGGAGCGATATTTGGAGTGCATCCCGAAAAGTGTGAAGCAGTTTTCGGAAAAAGATGCACGCAAGACAGATAGAGCAAAGCCGTAAAGGAAAATAAATGCGTCGTGCCGACCGCCTGTTCCAGATTGTCCAGCACCTACGCGGCGGCAGGCTTGTGACCGCGCGCCAGCTCTCCGAGCGGCTGGAAGTATCCGAGCGTACGATCTACCGCGACATCGCCGATCTGCAATCCACCGGCGTCCCCATCGACGGTGAGGCCGGTGTCGGCTACATCATGCGGCAGGGCTTTGAACTGCCGCCACTCATGTTCACCCGCGACGAGATCGTGGCACTGGTGGCAGGCGCGCGCCTCATCCGCGCCTGGGGTGGTGTATCCATGGCACGCGGTGCCGAAGAAGCGCTGATCAAGATCGAAGCCGTACTTCCGAAGGAAGAACGCGCGCGCATCACCGGCACACAAATTCACGCACCGACCGCCAGCATCAGCGTCGAGGAACGCCGCGTCATCGACACCGTCGAGCGCGCAGTGGATGAAAATACAGTTCTCAATATCCACTATCGCGATCTTGAAGCGCGCGAAAGCCAGCGCGACATCCGCCCTCTGGGCCTTTGGTTTTGGGGCAAGGTCTGGACCGTTATCGGCTGGTGCGAATTGCGCAATGCTTTTCGCACATTCCGCACCGATCGGATTATCGTTGCAAGCGAGGCGGGCCGTCGCTTTCGCGCAGAACGCGGCAAAACGCTGAGCGACTTTTATCGCATCATGGAAATGAGCGAATACAATGCTTTCAAAGACTAAGGCTTTTAAGGACTGACCAATAAAAAAAGCCCGGTCGAGACCGGGCTTTTCGCATCAGATATAAAATCTTTATTCTTCGTCTTCGTCGGTGTTCGTGCCCTTGAGCGAAGACAGCTTTGCGAAAACCTTTTCCGCGTCCAACTCTTCTTCCGCAGGCTGCTCATCACGATAATCAAAATTCTCGGTTGCAGATGCAGGCAGCAGCGTACTGTCACCATCCGGTGCCACCGGACGATTACGCGCTGCGCGGTCCACTTCAAGGTCGAGATCGATCTGCGAGCAAAGACCCAGTGTCACCGGATCCATAGCGGTGAGGCTGGCCGAATTCCAATGGGTGCGGTTGCGAATCTGCTCGATGGTCGATTTGGTCGTGCCGACAAGGCGAGAAATCTGCGCATCTTTGAGTTCAGGATGATTGCGCACCAGCCACAAGATGGCGTTCGGGCGATCCTGACGCTTGGACAGCGGCGTATAGCGCGGTCCCTTGCGCTTGGCTTCCGGCACACGCACCTTCGGGTCGGACAATTTCAGGCGGTGATAGGGATCCTTCTCGCCTTTAGAAATTTCTTCGCGCGAAATCTGGCCGGCAATGACCGGATCAAGCCCCTTGATGCCCTGCGAGGCTTCGCCATCGGCAATTGCCTTCACTTCCAATGGATGCAGCTTGCAGAAAGCGGCAATCTGGTCGAAGGACAGAGCCGTGTTATCGACAAGCCAGACGGCCGTTGCTTTCGGCATAAGAAGCTGGGTGGCCATTAGATATAATCCTTCTGTTCGTCCGCTCCGGTGGCGCGGGACGTGGAAAAAAACCACAATTTCCGGGAATTCACGGTCTATATATAATTTTTTTGTCGCCAGAGCAAGAAAGGGCTGACCATCCGACAGCAATATTTGCGCGTCACTTAACATCGAGCACGATCTTTCCGATGTGCCTGCCCTCTTCCATGCGTTCATGCGCGCGCCTCGCATCCTGCAACGGAAAAATCATATCCATAACGGGTGCCACCTGTCGCTTGACCAGAAGCGGCCAGACTTTTGCCTCCAGTTCACGCGCGATACCCGCCTTGAATTCAACCGAACGGGCGCGCAAGGTCGAGCCTGTATGGGTGAGGCGTTTGGTCATCAGCAGCGCAAAATTGGCCGTTGCCTTGGCCCCATTCAAAAAAGCGATCTGCACGATGCGCCCGTCCTCAGCGGCCGCCTTGTAATTGCGATCGACATAATCGCCGCCCACCATATCGAGAATCACATCTACACCTTTGCCATTCGTGATCTCTTTGACGCGGGCCACAAAATCCTCTTCGCGGTAATTGATGGCATGATCGGCACCGAGCTTGAGGCATGCCTCGCATTTGGCTTTTGAACCTGCCGTTACAATCACATTCGCGCCAAATACCTTGCTTAGCTGGATAGCCGTTGTGCCGATGCCCGACGAGCCGCCATGAATGAGCAATGTCTCTCCCGCTTTCAGATCACCGCGTTCAAACACATTGTGCCAGACGGTAAAGAAGGTTTCCGGGATGGCGGCCGCTTCGATATAGCCGTAGCCCGAAGGCAGCGGCAGCGCATTGCTTTCATGCACCAGCGCATATTCGGCATAGCCTCCGCCCGGCAGAAGTGCCACGACCTGATCGCCCTTTTCAAAGCGTGTCACACCCGCACCCAAGGCGACAACATCACCGGCGATTTCAAGGCCGGGAATGTCCGAGGCACCCGGTGGCGGCGCGTAATTGCCCTGACGCTGCAACACATCCGGGCGATTAACGCCCGCAGCACGCACCCGCACCAGGACCTGCCCCTCCCCCGGTTGCGGTATTGGTCGTTCAACAGGGCGCAACACATCTGCGCCACCTGGCGCGCTGATTTCGATCGCAGTCATAATGGAAGGAACGTCAACGGTCATCACGAACTCCTGTCTTGATCTGATCCATAATTGTTCTGCCGATTGAGAGGGGACAGTTCATTATCGATTTTTCAAAATATATATGCGAAGATTCAATGTGTTAAATCTTTTCTCGTGACCTGAGCCATCATTGACCACGGAGGACGGCTATGAGCGGTTTTGATGAGGATGCGGTAAAGCCCTATAGCGGCCCGGCACTTAGCGACGAAGAACTGGCGGTGCTTTCAGCGGCGGAGATCGATCAGCGTATCGCCTTTCTGCAAGATGAAATCGAACGACTGAAAGCCGAGCGGCTCAAAAAAGGGGATAGCCGCGCCGCCGCCGAAGCATTGTTCCGATAACAGTTGGACAAAATGGGGAACCAACACCGGATAAAATGCTTAGCACAATGGCGTTGGTTGAAGGGCTGCATCAGGCGTAACGCGCAAGCGCTTTGCAATTTCAGCAAAGCCTTCACAAAATAAGGCCAGAATATTCGGTCGCAGATTTCGGGAATTCAATTTTGCGTATTTACATTCAGGTCCTCGCCCTTCTTTGTGGCACAGCCTTTCTTCTCATAGCATCAGGACTGCACGGACTGCTTCTGCCGCTGCGTGGAGGCGCGGAGGGGTTTTCGGTCGCCTCCCTTGGTCTGCTCGGCACCACATGGGCGGGCGGCTTTGTCGCAGGTTGCCTTTTTGGACCACGTCTGGTGCGCCGTGTCGGCCATGTCCGCGCCTTTGGCTGCTTTGCCGCTTCGGCTGCGATTATCGCCCTTTTATCGGGCATCTTTATTGACGCGACGAGCTGGGTCATCTTGCGCGCGTTCACCGGCTTTGCCATGGCGGGTGCTTTCATGGTAATCGAAAGCTGGCTCAACGAGCGTGCTACCAATGAATCGCGCGGGCGGATTTTCGGCCTCTATATGATGGTCAACTACGGAGCCACCATGTCCGGGCAGATGCTGGTCGCAGCTGGTGACGTGCGTTCCGACCATCTCTTCATGATCTGTGGCGTGTTTTTCTGTCTGGCGCTCATTCCCACCGCCATTTCCACCGCCGTCAGCCCAAAGCCGCTCACCGAAGTGCAACTCGACCTCAAGGCGCTTTACCGCAACTCTCCTGCCGCCTTCGTCGGCTGCATATTGATCGGCATCGCCAATGGTGCCTGGGGTACGCTGGGCGCTGTTTTCGGCGCACAGTCCGGCATTTCAACCACACAGATCGCCCTGATGGTCAGCGCCACCATTGCCGCAGGTGCTGTGATGCAAATTCCCGTCGGGCGTATTTCCGATCTTGTCGACCGTCGGCTGGTTCTGGCGGGTGTCGCGGCTCTCGCTGCCCTGATGGGCCTTGCAACCTTCATTGCCGCGCCTTCGAATGGCACCGTCATCATCGTTATGGCCGGCTTATACGGTGCCCTTGCCTATGCGCTTTATCCGGTCGCCGTAGCACACGCCAACGACCATGCAACGGCGGAAAGCTTTGTAAAAGTTTCGAGCGGGCTGCTGCTGCTTTATGGTTTCGGCACCATGCTCGGCCCGTTGCTTGCCGCGGTTGCCATGGATATATTCTGGCCTTCGGGGCTGTTTGCCATCACCATGCTCGCGCATATTTCGATTACTGGCTATGCCCTCTTCCGCTCTCGCCAGCGTGCGGCGCTTCCAAAGGAAGAAAAAGACCAGTTCAAGAGCATGCCATCCGAGCGCGGTGCAACGCCTGAAGCGCTGAACCTTGATCCGAGAGCAGAGACGGAAGGCTGATATTTTCGCCGGTCGGTGGAAAAATAATAAGCAATAAAATAACTGTAAAAAAAATATGCGGCGGCTGTGACACAGCCGCCAACTTCACCATTCTGGTAAATTCCTCAAGCCTTAAAGCGAGATGCTCGCATTTAATACGATAGAGCGACCGTGTTTAACACCCGCGTAGGCGTGATGTTCGCTCTAACGGCTCTTCGAAAATACCTTCATTATTAATGACGGGTGGCTTGGGATTTTACTTTTTCAATCTGCTCCTTGAGCAGAAGTTTCTTGCGCTTGAGAGTGGTAACATGAAGATCATCCATTGCCGGTGACGCCAGGGCTTCGGAAATTTCCTGCTCCAGAGCGCCATGCTTCTTTTCGAGCGTGGCAAGATGGGACTCGATAGCCATCATCAGTTCTCCTTTGTTTTGTTTCCACAATAACAACGGAACAAACCGGCTTTTGTTCAAGCTGTGCTGCTCCGTCTGCTCAAACTGCATGAAACGCCCGGCACATCTCCTGTTTTCCGGGCCGAACACACAGTCCCGGCTGCCAGGGAAGCGTCATTGATTGTTATCTTCGACAGCCGCTCCCATGACAGAACCATGACAGTTTGGCACGAGTTTGGTCTAAAGTCGAATTTGTCGTGGTAGCATTTTCCAATCACGAAAAATGTGATAAAGGCTCAACCAAACGGGCTGGATGCTGTGCCTTTGACGGGATGGCGCAGCCCGTATGTTTATTCAAAAGAACGGGGCTTTCGCATGTCCGATCAGGATCAGGCCGAGATAAGATTGGCCGTCGCACGTCTGAAACAGGAACACGCGGATTTCGATGCAGCCATCAAGGCCATGATGGAAGTTGGCTGTGACCAGTTGCGCATCCAGCGCATGAAAAAGAAAAAGCTCCAGATCAAGGACAAGCTTCAGGAGCTTGAAGATCAGGTCATTCCCGATATCATCGCCTGAGGGCGCTTTACATGGAACAAACAAGCCGGGCCTGCCCGGCTTTGCCTTTTATAAAAATCAATGCAGTGAAACAGGAATGATCAATGAGCGTGAGTGCCGACGTCGCCATCATCATGGGCAGCCAGTCCGATTGGGAAACCATGCGCCATGCAACCGACACGCTGGAAGCGCTCGGCATTTCCTTTGATGCCCGCATTGTCTCCGCGCATCGCACACCCGACCGGCTGGTTGATTTTGCCAAGGGCGCGAAGGCCCAAGGTTTCAAGGTCATTATTGCAGGTGCCGGCGGGGCCGCGCATCTGCCCGGCATGACTGCGGCCATGACGCCACTGCCGGTCTTTGGCGTTCCCGTGCAATCAAAGGCGCTTTCGGGGCAGGATTCGCTGCTCTCTATCGTGCAGATGCCTGCAGGCATTCCGGTCGGAACACTCGCCATTGGTCGCGCCGGTGCGGTCAACGCAGCGCTTCTCGCAGCAGCCGTTCTCGCACTTCATGATGATACGCTTGCCGCCCGTCTTGATGAATGGCGTCTGGCTCAGACGCAAAGTGTGGCCGAACGCCCATCCAACGAGGTGTAAGATGAACATAAACGCACTTCAGCCCGGTTCCACCATCGGCATCATCGGCGGCGGGCAACTTGGCCGCATGCTGGCGATCGCCGCTGCGCGCCTCGGCTTCAATACGATCATTCTGGAACCACAGGCCGATTGCCCGGCGGCACAGGTTGCCAACCGGCAGATCATTGCCGCCTATGATGACTCGACGGCGCTTGGCGAACTAGCTGAGGCCTGCGATGTCATCACCTATGAATTCGAGAATGTGCCGGTCAGTGCCGTGGATGGCCTTGCTGAAAGCGCTATTGTTCTGCCGCCTCCGGCAGCGCTTGAAATCTCGCAGGACCGTTTTACCGAAAAGAAGTTTCTCAATGAAAGCGGCATCGAGACGGCGCAATGGCGTCTGGTTGACGATCATGAAAGTCTGATTGCAGCCCTTGCAGCGCTCGGCGAGCGGGGCATCCTGAAAACCCGACGTTTTGGCTATGACGGCAAGGGGCAGGTTCGCCTGACATCACTTGATGAGCGACAAGCGCAGGACGCGATCGAGGCCATCAAAAACGCCCCTGCCATTCTAGAAGGCTTTGTCGATTTCGAGCGCGAAGTCTCGGTCATTGCTGCACGTGATCAAAACGGTAATGTTGCGATCTTCGACATTGCCGAGAACGTGCACAAGAACGGCATTCTTGCCACCTCCACAGTTCCGGCCAACATTAGCGCCAATACGGCAGAAGCAGCGCGCAGCGCTGCGGAAAAGCTTTTGCATGCACTTGATTATGTCGGTGTGCTGGGGCTCGAATTCTTCGTTCTCAAAGACGGCACATTGCTTGCCAACGAATTTGCGCCGCGTGTGCATAATTCGGGCCACTGGAGCGAAGCTGCCTGTGCCATTTCGCAATTCGAGCAGCATATCCGCGCCGTGGCCGGTCTGCCGCTGGGACATACCGAGCGGCATTCGGACTGCGTAATGGAAAACCTGATCGGTGACGATATCGATAATGTACCTGCGATTCTCCTGGAAGAAAACGCCGTGCTGCACCTTTACGGGAAAAGAGAAGCCCGTGAGGGCCGCAAAATGGGGCATGTGACCCGCATTACGCCGCGCACGGTATAATGCGCATCGGGATTCGGTGTGATTTCGCGTGCTTTGCCTGCGCTATCCAAGATTCTATCGGCTGAAGGCCTGAATCTGCATCGCAGGAGTTGACATTTGCCTGAAACATTGTGTATTTCGGCCAACCCTTCGGACACCTTCGTGTGTCTGTAATCAATTGGCGCTTCGAGCGCCTGTTTTTATGCAGCCCTGCGGCATTTTCATGTCAAGGGGCCAACCAGACCGGTGATTGACATGAAGATCAAGAACTCGCTCAAGGCGCTTAAGGCCCGCCATCGTGACTGCCAGCTGGTCCGCCGCAAGGGCCGCGTTTACATCATCAACAAGACTGCCCCGCGCTTCAAGGCTCGTCAGGGCTGATTTTATTTTTGATTTAGCATTTGACGTTTCGCTGCGCATGGGAAATCCTGTGCGCATGCGGAATGTTTTTGCACATCTTATCTTTGCCCTCGTGATCGCTCTCGGCATAGCCGTGACGGCTCCTGATGCGGCCATGGCTGACACGGCAGCACCTCAGAGCGAAAACGCGCAGCCACCGGCAAAACCGATCACAGAGCCGCAAAGCCGCGAAGAGCGGCTGGATACGCTTTTTTCCGAATTGCGCCGCACGAGGGATGAAGCCAAAGCCGTGCGCATCTCATCGCAGATCAATACGCTTTGGTCGCAATCGGGGAGCGCCACAGTCGATCTGCTGATGCAATGGGCCAATGCCGCCCTCATAGAACAGCGCTATCCTTCGGCAATCGATTTTCTCAATGAAGCCATTGCACTCGATCCCGACTATGCGGAAGCGTGGAACCGCCGCGCCACGGTTTATTTCCTGCAAAAAGATTATGCGCACGCCATGTACGACATCAATCGTACATTGGAGCTGGAGCCACGCCATTATGGCGCCCTGTCCGGCATGGCGGGCATCTTGCGCGCTCGCGGTTTTAAAGAACAGTCCCTGAAAGCCTATGAGCAGGCACTCACCATCTACCCCATGATGCGCGAGGCACAGAAGAGCCTCCTGGAACTCACCGACGAACTAACCGATATCCGCACATAATAAAAAACGCGCCCCGAACGGGACGCGTTTTTGAACTGTGCTATGAGGGGCGATCAGACGCCCGACTTGCCGTCCTCGCTGATATAGGCGATGCGCAGCATATTGGTGGCGCCCGGCGTTCCGAACGGCACACCAGCCGTGATGATGACGCGATCACCCGCCTTGCCGAATTCCTCACCGCAAACGATCTGGCATGCGTTATCAACCATATCCTCCAGATCATGCGCATCAGCGGTCACCACACAATGCAGGCCCCAAACCACCGACAGGCGGCGGGCGGTATCCACGACAGGCGAAAGAGCGATGATCGGAGTACGCGGACGCTCGCGCGCCGCGCGAAGCCCCGTCGTACCGGAAGCCGTATAGGTCACGATGGCCGAAAGTTTTAGCGTTTCGGCAATCTGGCGTGCAGCCAGCGAAATCGCGTCAGCACCGGTTGGTTCCGGCATGGCGCGTTGCGCATCGATGATCGTGGAATAGGTTGCATCCTGTTCCACTTGTTCGGCAATCCGGTTCATGGTCGCGACCGATTCGACCGGATATTGACCGGATGCCGATTCGGCTGAAAGCATGACGGCGTCAGCCCCCTCAAAGACGGCCGTTGCCACGTCCGAGACTTCGGCGCGGGTCGGAACCGGGGCGGTGATCATCGATTCGAGCATCTGCGTTGCAACAACGACCGGCTTGCCGGCGCGGCGGCAACGGCGCGTGATCTGCTTCTGGATACCCGGCACGGTTTCAAGCGGCATTTCAACGCCAAGGTCGCCCCGAGCCACCATCAGCGCATCGGAAAGTGCTATGATTTCATCAAGCCGCGTGACGGCCTGCGGCTTCTCGATTTTCGACATGAGGCCGACCTTGCCGCCGGAAATCTTGCGCACTTCGACCAAATCTTCCGGACGCTGGATAAACGACAACGCGACCCAGTCGATTTCCTCTTTCAGCACGGCATCGAGATCCTTGCGGTCCTTTTCCGTCAGTGCGCCGACACCGAGCGTGGTATCGGGCAGGCTCACACCCTTGCGGTCGGAAATGCGGGTGCCCGAAACCACCTTGCAGCGGATCGATTTTCCGTCACAGATTTCCGCCACCAGATGCAGCTTGCCGTCATCGATCAGCAGGCGATGGCCCGGCTCGACGGACTCGAGAATTTCGGGATGCGGAAGATAGACGCGGGTTTCATCTCCCGGCGCTTCATTATTGTCGAGCGTAAAAGTCTGGCCAGCGACGAGATCGACCTTGCCATCGGCAAATTTTCCGACGCGCAACTTTGGCCCCTGCAAATCGGCGAGAATACCGATCGGGCGTCCCAGTTCCTTTTCAACATTACGGATGCGCTTGACCAGCGTGCGCATCAGGTCGTGATCGGCATGGCTCATATTGATGCGGAAAACATCGGCTCCGGCTTCAAAGAGCTTGCGGATGACAGCTTCCTCGCCTGACGCCGGGCCGAGCGTTGCGAGAATCTTGACCTTGCGATTACGCTTCATTGATTGTTCGTTCCTGTAACAGTGGGGTTTTCCGGCGGCGTTTCATCTGCAAGCTGAACCATCCAGCTCGATTGCTCGCCGGTGTCATATTCCTGGAAGCCATTGCGCTGGAACCCGCGCGCAAAGCAATCCTGAACGCCGGTGATGCGGAATTCGTTTTCCGCCACGCACATGTTCACATTGCCCTGCCAGCGCCCATCACCCTGAGCATCCTCGGCATAAAGATAATAATAACGTGATGTCAGCGGGCCTTCGATCAGTGTCTTGCAGCTTGATCCATTGATGTGCCACCAGCCTTCAGTCACCCAACCTGTCTTGGCTCTGTAACCGATGGCCACCCCTACCAGATTCTGTGTGGAGTTGCATACGCGGAAGTCAGCGCGCGCTTCCAAAGCCGTCATGCCCAATGCACCGATCAATGTGGCGGAAAACACAGCAAGGAAGTTTGGAAGTCGCATCAGCCGAACCCCTTCAGCCCGCAATTGCTTTTTTTTCACGTCAGGAAATCCCGTTTCGGTCGCTCTCTTTTCGGCAGTTTCGTCTGTGATGTCAACGCAGTCCAACCTATAAGAAAGCTATTGTCGAAAGAATGATCGTTGCAATATCGGTTTTCTCATGACAGACCGGAACAATGTTCCCTATCTGTTGAAAATTAGAGCTGATCCGTCCGGCAATCATGTCCAAGTCTGTAATCTCGCCCGCAACATCCACAGCCACGTCATTCTCGCCCGTTCATCGAATCGATGGCGACTTTCGCCTGGGCCTGATGCTGACAGCCGATCACGCACGCCGCGACATGCCAGCCAATTACGGCAGTTTGGGGCTCAAAGAAAGCGAATTCGAGCGTCATATTGCTTATGACATCGGTGTCGAGGCGTTGACGCGGGCACTTGCTGCCCGCCTTAAGGCTCCTGCCGTGCTTGCCGGATTTTCCCGATTGCTGATCGACCCCAACCGTGGCGAAGATGACCCGACCCTTATAATGCAATTATCGGACGGCGTGGTCATTACAGGCAATTATCCCTTATCGGCGCAAGAACGCGAAACACGGCTGCGGCAATTCTACCGCCCCTATCATGATGCGGTGACGCAAATGCGCACAACAGTCGCAGCCCAAAGCGGACACGCTCCGCTGATTATTGCGATCCATTCTTTTACACCACGCTGGAAAAATACAGAGCGTCCCTGGCATATCGGCTTGCTCTGGGATCGGGATGATCGCGCCATTGCACCGTTGCTCAAGCTTTTGCATGCGCAAAACGATCTCGTTGTTGGTGACAACGAACCCTATAATGGTGCCTTGCGCAACGATGCGCTTTTTCGGCATGCGACAGCACAGGGTTTTGCCAATGTGCTAATCGAAGTGCGACAGGACCTCATCGCGAACGCGCAAGGCGTGCACGAATGGGCCAAGCGTCTCGCGCCGATGCTCAAAGAAATCAATGCGCTTGAAGCCGTTCACGAGGTCCGGTATTTCGGCTCGCGCAGCGATCCCGAACACTGACAAACCCATCTTTACCCGCTATCCACAGGGCTTGACCCGAAACGTCGTGTCGGGCATCGAAAACCCTCTTAAATTTGCCTGCGACTCACTTGAAGAAACGTCCACGTTCTTCACCATGCGGGCTTTCGCCCTGGCAGCATCCGCATTCCGCCGTAAAATTGAACTGGAGAAAACCTCGTGAGCGACGACATTACAAGCGAAGCCCAGACCATAGCCGTTGGCCAATTGCGCGCCTTCATCGAACGCATCGAGCGTCTGGAAGAAGAAAAAAAGACCATTGGCGACGATATCAAGGAAGTTTACGCAGAATTGAAGGGGTCGGGGTTTGACAGCAAGGTCGTAAGAACCATTATTCGTCTGCGTAAAAAAGAAGACCACGAGCGTCAGGAAGAAGAAGCCATGCTCCAGCTTTATATGGATGCGCTTGGCATGGGCTAATGGGCTGATCCATCCGACCTTTCTTCTTCCTCCATGTATAACCGGCGGCCAGCTTGCCGCTGACGGGAAGAGGACAGGTCTATGGAATTTCGAAAGCTCGGACGCAGCGAACTTAAAGTTTCGCCGCTTTGCTTTGGTGGCAATGTATTTGGATGGACGGTCGATGAGGCGACATCATTCTCGCTTCTCGACCGTTTTATCGCTGCCGGTTTCAACTTCATCGATACCGCCGACGCTTATTCGACATGGGCACCCGGCAATGTGGGCGGTGAATCCGAAACCATCATCGGCAACTGGCTGAAATCACGCGGCCAGCGCGACAAGGTTATCATTGCCACCAAGGTCGGTTCTGAAATGGGGCCGGACGAAAAAGGACTGTCGCCTGCCTATATCCGCAAGGCAGTGGATGCATCGCTCAAGCGGCTGCAAACAGATTATATCGATCTTTACCAGTCGCACTGGGATGATCCGGAAACGCCTTTTGAAGACACGCTCGGCACCTATCAGGAGCTGATCGAAGCGGGAAAAATCCGTGTCATCGGGGCCTCCAACCTGACGGCAGAGCGGCTCACAGAATCGCTGGAAGTGGCGAAAAAGCATGATCTTCCACGCTATGAAAGTCTGCAACCGCTTTATAATCTTTATGATCGTTCCGGCTTTGAGGATGGGCTGGAAAAAATCTGCCGCGACAACGATCTCGCCGTCATATCCTATTTTTCGCTTGCCGCAGGTTTCCTCACCGGCAAATACCGCTCAAGCGACGATCTGGGCCAAAGCGCACGCGGCTCAACGGTGGAAAAATATCTGACCGAGCGCGGGAAAAAAATCATCGTAGCGCTCGATGACGTGGCCGCTAGCATTGGCGCAAAACTCGCTCAGGTCGCCATCGCCTGGCTGATCGCGCAGCCTTCGGTCACAGCCCCCATCGCGAGCGCAACACGCCTCACGCAACTGGGCGAACTGATCGATGCCAGCCGTTTGAAATTGAGCGACGATGCGGTTGCGCGTCTCAACAAGGCAAGCGCCTGAAAAAGGCTATCGAAGGGTAGTCTCTACCCTTCGATTTCTTCCCGCAGCATTTCCAGTTCCAGCCATTCTTCTTCCATGGCGGCATTCTCGGCCCGCTTCTTTTCCAGAAGATCGGCGGTCTTGGCAAAAAGCGCGGGGTCCTTGGCATAAAGTGCCGGATCGGCAAGCTTGCCTTCGAGCACGTCGATTTCCTTGGCAAGCGCGTCCATCTTGGTAGGCAGCGTTTCAAGGGCAAATTTCTGCTTATAGGACAGCTTGCGTTTTTCCTCGCGTTTGGGCTGCGCAGCCTCCCTATCCTGCTTGTCATCATTGCGGAGACCCGCCGCTTTAACGGCCCGGCGGCTGAGCGCCTGTTCCTTGCGCTGCGCCATCATATCAGCATAACCGCCGGCATATTCGAGCCAGCTTCCGTTGCCCTCCGGGGCAATGACCGATGTCACGGTGCGATCAAGAAAATCACGGTCGTGGCTGACCAGAATGACGGTGCCCGGGAAACCGGCCACCAGTTCCTGCAACAAATCGAGCGTCTCCATGTCGAGATCGTTGGTCGGCTCATCGAGGATCAACAAATTGGCAGGACGCGCCAGCACACGCGCCAGCATAAGCCGCGCTCTTTCGCCACCCGACAGTTCGCGGATCGGTGTCCGCGCCTGCTCGGGCTGGAACAAAAAATCCTTCATGTAGGAGACGACATGGCGCTGTTCGCCATTGACGATCAGGCTCTCGCCGCGCCCGTCAGTCAGATAATGCGAAAGCGTGTCATTGAGGTTGAGGTCTTCACGCTTCTGGTCGAGTTCGGCCATCTCCAGATTAACGCCAAGACGCAAAGTGCCTGAATCCGGTTCCAGCTTGCCGGTCAAAAGCGATAAAAGTGTTGTCTTGCCCGCACCATTGGGTCCGACAAGCCCGATGCGATCACCACGCTGGACGCGGATAGAGAAATCCTTGACCAATTCACGCTCGCCATAGGCCTTGCTCAGCCCCTTGGCTTCGATCACCAGCTTGCCCGACTCTTTGCTGTCACTCGCGGCCAGCACCGCTGCCCCTTGCGCCTTGCGATGATTGCGGAAATCAGAACGCATGGAATGCAACTCACCCAGGCGGCGCATATTGCGCTTGCGTCGTGCGGTAACGCCGTAACGCAGCCAGTGTTCCTCACGCGCGATCTGGCGACCGAGCTTGTGATGATCGCGCTCTTCTTCCTCCAGAACCTTATCGCGCCATTCCTCGAAATGGCCAAAACCCTGTTCGATACGGCGCGTCAGGCCGCGATCCAGCCACACCGTTGCGCGGCTGACATTTTCCAGAAACCGCCGATCATGCGAAATCAGCACGATGGCCGAACGGATCTGGCGTAACTCGCCTTCGAGCCATTCGATGGTGGTGAGGTCGAGATGGTTCGTAGGCTCATCGAGCAGCAGAACGTCCGGTTGCGGTGCAATCACCCGTGCCAGTGCGGCACGGCGTGCTTCACCGCCCGAAAGGTGATCCGGCTTTTCCTCGCCGCTCAGCCCCAGATGCTCGAGAAGATAGGTGACCCGGTGCGGATCATCCGCCGGACCAAGCCCTGCCTCGACATAGGTCCGCACATTGGCAAAGCCGTCCATGTCCGGCATCTGCGGCAGATAACGCACGGTGGCACCCGGATGACGGAACATTTCGCCCGAGGTCGGCTCGACCATGCCGGCGGCAATCTTGAGCAAGGTAGACTTGCCAGAGCCGTTACGCCCGACCAGCGCGATGCGGTCGCCCTCGCTTACCGAAAGATTGGCATCCTCAAGAAGAGGGGTGCCGCCAAAGGTGAGCTGTATCTGGTCGAGCCGTAGAAGCGGAGGAGCCATGGTTCTCTTCAATAAAGGATTGAAATTTTGCCCTGCTTGTCGGCGACAAAAGTCATTCTGTCAAATGGATCGGTAAAAGAGCGCAAAAAAAGACAGGCCGGAAAAACCCGGCCTGTCCTTTATAACAGCAATAAAGCCTGACTTACTGGCAAGGTGCTTCGTAAGTGCGACCATAGTTATCGCGGTAACGGCAGTACTGGACGCCGTTGCGCGTCTGGGATGCACCGAGAAGCGTACCGGCGACACCGCCGATTGCTGCACCGGCAAGAGCGCCGCGACCGCTGCCGCCAATTGCACCACCGGCAAGAGCGCCGAGGGCTGCACCGCCGACACCATAGCCAGCCGTACGCTTTTCATTGGTCGTGCATGCTGCAGTCGAGAACGCGAGCACGGCGGCAATTGCAATCATGGAAAGACGTGATTTCATGAGACAATCTCCTATCTAGAGTTTCAAAAACACCGGCTTTGCGTCCCCAAGTTCGGCGTAAAGCAGATGACCCGCTTAGCCCATTTACAATACGTTTCGCCCGCAGACGTCAAGCATTTTCAGGCCTCGGTATGAGCGGTGCATTACCGTGACAACCCCACATCAAGGTTCGCTACAAGTATCGCTATTCCAGAACGCATCGAAACGCAAAGCGTTCCATCGACTATATTGGACACCGTCCATGAAGAGCCGAACGGCAAGGTCACATTGTCTAACGGCCACTCCGCATTTGTGATCGAAAGACCGTCGACATCAGTAAAGTTCACGACGCTGAACAATGCTCCGTCCGGCAGATCAAAAGAATGACGTCCAGGCAGCAGGGGCCATGCTTCTTCGCTACCACTGGAAAGGAAAATGTTTCGTCCTTTCCGGGCCTGAGCAGTCGCCAAGGTGAGATGGAGCAGGGTGTGATCGGTGCGTGCGCCGCCAAAAGCCCCGCATAAGATCACGCGCGTCGCGCCAAGCGAATAGGCTTCATTAAGGGCAAGTTCACCGTCCGTCATGTCCTTGGCTGGTGAAAAGGTCTTTTGGGGCACATGCATATAGTGCTGCCTAAGCGACGGCGACGCTGAATCGAAATCGCCGAGCCATAATTCCGGTTCGACGCCGAGTTCCGCAGCGTGGCGGATACCACTATCGGCAGCCAGAAAACGCGCGCCTGTAATCTGTTGCCGAAGGCGCTCGGTCACGGCGAGATCGCCGCCGAGGAGAATGACAAATGTGCTCATAAGCTGCTCATAACATGAGAAAATTAACCCTGAAAGAGCAGCCTGTATTCTGTGCACGGCTCTTGCTCTTGCCCTGCCTCCGTTTTATGCTCTCAGAAATTCTAACGGGGTGCCTTCTGCAAATGCGGGTGGCTGAGAGGCGAAAACCAACCCGAGGAACCTGATCCGGCTCGTACCGGCGGAGGGATTTAGATGCTGCCATGCGACACAACGCCAAAAAGTTGCGGGCTTTTACGAAGGATTGCATCGCAATCCAGAGTAGCGCTACTTCCTTTCAAACGCGATGAAAGGACTATCCTGATGCGGCTCTTATCCTTGCTGGCTCTTTCCTTCTCGGCAGCCATTGCCTTTTCTTCTGCCGCACAGGCAAAGGACAAGCTGACCGTCTATACCTATGACAGTTTCATTTCCGAATGGGGACCAGGACCCAAGGTCAAGGAAAACTTCGAGAAGGACTGTAACTGCGAGGTGGAATGGATCGCTTCCGCCGACGGCGTCGCCCTTCTCAACCGCCTCAAGCTGGAGGGCAGAAACACCATCGCAGATATCGTGCTTGGCCTTGATGTCAATCTTCTGACGGAAGCGCGTGCTTCTGGATTTTTTGCGCCAAGCGGTATTGATCTGGGCAATATCAGTGTGCCGGGCGGGTTCAAGGACGATATTTTTGTACCCTTTGACTATGGTTATTTCGCCGTGGTCTATGATTCAGATAAACTGCCCGATCCACCGCAAAGCCTCAAGGAACTGGTTGAGGGCGACGCTTCGCAAAAGATCGTGTTGCAGGATCCGCGCACGTCGACACCGGGGCTTGGCATGCTTTTATGGATGAAAGCGGTTTATGGCGACAAGGCTGGCGAGGCATGGGAAAAGCTTCAAAAACGTGTTCTGACCGTCACACCGGGCTGGTCGGAGGCATACGGACTTTTCACGCGTGGCGAGGCACCGATGGTGTTGTCCTATACGAGTTCGCCCGCCTATCACCTCATTGCCGAAAAGACCGACCGCTACAAGGCACTGGTGTTTCCCGAGGGGAGTTATCTTCAGGTTGAGCTTGCCGCCCAGACGCTCACGGGTGCGAAAAACCCGCTGGCGCAAAGATTTCTTACTTTTATGACCGGACCGGGCTTCCAGGATGTAATCCCTGAAACCAACTGGATGTTTCCGGCAGGCAAGATGTCCACGCCGTTGCCATCTGCTTTTGAAGCATTGCCCAAACCGGAAAAGACCCTCATCATCCCCTCCGACGAAGTGGCAGAACATCGCCGTGTCTGGGTGAGCGAATGGCTGACAGCGACTAGCCGATGACGGCAATGCCAACTGAATATGGCGCATCATCCCTGACCAAGATGAAACCCCTGGCAGGGGTATTGGCGCTGGCCTTTCTGGTCATACTCGGCGCGGGCGCACTCCTCGCACTGGCTTTTGAAGCAGGCCATGGCAATTTCGAGGCGAGCAGCAATTTCGATACCTATCTCTGGCGCATTGCCCGCTTCACCGTCCTTCAGGCTATCATCTCCAGTCTGCTTTCTGTTGCTTTCGCAATACCAGTTGCGCGCGCGCTTCATGCCGAAACCCGCTTTCCCGGACGCGGACTGATCCTGCGCCTTTTTGCCTTGCCACTCGCCCTGCCCGCCCTCGTGGCGGTACTGGGTATCACCAGCATCTACGGGCGCAATGGCTTTTTCGCCCATATTTCGGATGCAGCCGGGCATCCGCTTCAGCCTGATATCTATGGCATTACGGGCATCTTGATCGCGCATGTCTTCTTCAACATGCCGCTTGCAGTGCGTTTCATCCTTGCAAGCTATGAATCGATCCCCACCGATTACTGGAAACTTGCAGCACAGTTCGGCATGGGAAATCGCGCCCGTTTCCGACTGATCGAATGGCCGGTCATCCGCCGCAGCCTGCCGGGGATGACGGGCCTGATCTTCATGCTTTGCGTCACCAGCTTCACGACGGTGCTGACGCTTGGCGGCGGCCCCCGTGCGACAACGCTGGAAGTCGCAATCTACCAGAGCCTACATTTCGATTTCGACCCTGCACGTGCTGTGGCACTGACCGCCACCCAGCTGGTTCTGACATTGCTGGTCCTCATCCTCCTGCGCCTGACAGGCCGTCCATCCGAGGAAGGTTTTACGCATACGGCCACGCCGCGCCGCTTCGACAGGCCGCGTTTGGGGGAACGGCTGTTCAATATTGCGGCAATCCTCATCGGCTTTCTTTACGTCGCCTTGCCGATCACAGGTGTTGTGGTTTCAGGACTCGCCGCAGATCTGATCCGTCTTTTGAGCGAAAAAACCGTCTGGCGCGCGATCACAACGAGCCTTGCGCTGGGGTTTTCCGCTGCCCTAATTTCTCTTGTGCTTTCGCTGGCGCTGGTTGCAGCGCGCGAAGCGGTCAAAAACAAGCCTGCCGCAAATTTTTTTGATACGGGCGCAAGCCTTATCCTCGTCATGCCCCCAATCGTGATCGGTGCCGGCTGGTTCATCCTGCTGCGCCATTTTACCGATCCGTTCGCGATGGCACCGCTCATGGTTGTCACCGTCAATGCTGCAATGGCGATGCCTTTTGCCTTCCGGTTGCTGCGTCCAGCCTGGGACACGGCCGCAGCCCGCCATAATCGTCTCTGCGCGCAGCTTGGTATTCGCGGCGTCAATCGTTTCCGACTGATCGACTGGCCCTCGATACGCAAGCCTTTCGGCATGGCTTTTGCCTTCGCCATGGCTCTTTCCATCGGCGATCTCGGCACAATCGCACTTTTCGGCAGTGACGCACTTCTCACCCTGCCTTACCTGTTGTTGCAGCGCATGGGCAGCTATCGCACATTCGATGCGGCAGGGCTGGCCCTTATATTGGGGCTCCTATGCCTCGCTCTGATGATGATCGCCGACCGCAGCATCGCATCGCCAAAGGATAATTCTGCTTCATGACTGCATCCGCTGCAATCAGCCTTCACGATGTTCATTTCAGCTATGGCGATACCGCAATGCGTTTCGATGTCACGGTTGCGGAAGGCGCAATAGCCGCGATCGTCGGCCCCAGCGGTTCAGGAAAGTCCACGCTTCTCAATCTCATTGCGGGTTTTGAAATACCTCAGTCCGGCACGATCTCCCTAGGCGCTACGGATATCACGCGTCTGCCACCTGCCGCCCGTCCGGTTTCGATGGTGTTTCAGGAAAACAATCTGTTCGCACACCTGACAGTTGCGCAGAATATCGGCTTGGGTCGAGCCCCTGATCTGAAGCTGAATGCAAATGATCGTGCTGCGATAACCCACGCGCTTAAACGTGTCGGGCTAACGGGTAAGGAACAACGCAAGCCCGAAGCGCTTTCGGGCGGTGAGCGCCAACGTGTGGCAATTGCACGCGCGCTGGTACGCGAACGCCCGATCCTGCTTTTGGACGAAGCTTTTGCGTCGCTGGGGCCGGCATTGCGGCACCAGATGCTCGATCTTATTCGCGATCTGCACAGCGAGACCGGTATGACCGTCCTTATGGTCACGCATACACCCGAAGATGCGATCTATCTCAATACGCTGCTGTTGTTCCTCGAAAATGGGCAAATTCGCGAGCAAGGTCCCGCACGAGATTTGTTATCCGCCTCTGGGCCGGCAGCTTTGCAGCGCTATATGGGGAGATAGAACTCCGGAGCAGTCGCTTATCAGCCTCAAATAGAGTTACGCTTGCGGACATATTTTGTTCGCAATCACCGGAAAGAACGGCTGCAACAGCGCAGATTGGCTTGTGCGCCCTGCAGACTATGTCTAGATTTGCGGGCAGCCAAATGGCTACGATTGAAAAGCGAGGTCAAAATACTGTTCCGTCAAATGTCCCCTTCCCGGGCTCTTTTGCGCCTGCTGCCGTTGTTATCGGCACAAGCGCGACGCAACTGGCGGAAAAAAGCCACATATCTTGGTGTGGTTTTATTCGCCATGCTGGCCGGGTGCCAATCGATCAATTCCAGCAAGGATCTGGGCCTGCAGCCATCGGACAATCCGGTGACTGTGGACACTGTCACGCGCAATGACAAGCTGGCTCAGCTTGGCGCGCAGCAGCATCCGCGTATCCTTGCAACCTACGGCGGGGAATATAAGGACCAACGGCTGGAACGCATGGTCGCCAAGATTGTTGGCAAACTCACCACCGTATCCGACAAGCCCGACCAGACTTACCGTATCACCATTCTGGATTCGCCCAATATCAACGCCTTTGCCCTGCCAGGCGGGTATCTCTACGTCACACGCGGCCTTCTGGCGCTTGCCAATGATTCCTCCGAGGTGGCTGCCGTCATCGCGCATGAAATGGGACACGTCGTCGCCAATCACGGTATCTTGCGCCAGGAAAAGGAAGCCGAAACCGGCATTGCGGGGCGCGTGGCAAGCGAAGTGCTGCATAATGAGACCGCCAGCCGCGAAGAAGTCATTCGTGGCAAGCTGCGGCTGGCGCAATTCTCACGTAATCAGGAACTGCAAGCTGATGCAATTGGCATCAAGATGATCGGCGAAGCCGGCTATGATCCCTTTGCCTCGGCGCGCTTTCTCCAATCCATGGATGCGTATAGCAGTTTCCGCTCGGTTTCCGGCGCAACCGATGCCAGCCTGGATTTTCTGGCGAGCCACCCCGCCACGCCGCAGCGCATTGAGCTGGCACTCGGACACGCACGGCGGATCGGTGCGCCTGGCGTGGGCACAACCGACCGCGACTCGTTTCTCAATGGCATAGACGGTCTGCTCTATGGCGATTCTCCCAATCAGGGTTACGTTCGTGAACAAGCATTCCTTCATCCCAAGCTTGGCGTGACCTTCCGCGCGCCCGCAGGCTTCACCATCGACAATTCGGCGACCGCCGTCATGGCGAGCGGTCCGGGTGAAGTGGCAATTCGCTTCGATGGCGCTTCGCTGCCATCCGGTTCCAGCCTCACTGATTATATCCGCTCTGGCTGGGTCACCGGGCTTGAAGCAAGCTCGATCCGGGAGACGAATGTCAACGGCCTGCCTGCCGCAACAGCACGCGCCGCCGCTGACCGTTGGCAATTCGACATCATGGTTATCAGCGCCAATGACAAGGTCTATCGCTTCCTGACGGCGGCTCCCAAAGGCAGCGCGGCACTGCTGCCCGCTTCGCAACAGGTCACGCAGTCATTTCGCCTGCTGACGCCAGCAGAAAAGAACGCAATTCGGCCACTGCGCATCCGTGTCGTTACGGTGAAGCCCGGAGACACCTTGGCAAGCCTGTCAGCTCGCATGCAGGGTACTACACGTAAGCTTGAGCTGTTCCGGCTCCTCAACGCCATGTCCCCCGGCGCGACGGTTTCGGTTGGCGACCGCGTCAAGCTCATAAGCGAGTAACCGTGAAAATGGAAACAATTGTCCAATCACTACTAACTGGAAAGGTCGCACCGTTAGGGCCGCACAACGCGCCCAGTGGTATCGACAAGAAACCCGTGCAAGACGGTATCAGGATAACGCATGAGGGACTTTGTGGCGACGAGCAGGGAGACACTCGCGTTCACGGCGGGCCGGAAAAAGCCATTCACCATTACCCGCTGGAACACTACAACATATGGCGCGCTGAAATCGGCGAGCGTCAATGCCTTGATAGCGCCGGCGCATTTGGAGAAAACATTTCGACCATCGGCCTTGATGAAAAGAACGTCGCGGTCGGCGATCGTTTCCAGTTGGGTACAGCGCTGATCGAGGTCTCACAGGGCCGCCAGCCTTGCTGGAAACTCAATGCCCGCTTCGATGTGCCCGATATGGCGATCCGCGTTCAGAAAACCGGACGCACAGGCTGGTATTATCGGGTGCTGGAAGAAGGTCTGGCAGAAGCCGGCCTGCCGATGGTGCTTGTCGACCGGCTGTCGCCGGAATGGACATTGCATCGCATCTGGTATCTGCTCTATGTCGATATGCTGAATTACGATGAGCTATCCGCAATGGCCGAAATCCCCCATCTTGCTGATGGCTGGAAACGTTATGCCGTGCGCCGACTTCAAAATCGCAAAGTGGAAGACTGGTCACCACGCCTTACGGGGGAAGATGCCTGACGGCGGTGCTAGAGCAAGTGGAACTGGTCTAGACAGAGCAATAAGTCCACTGGACTGATTGCTGACCTGCTTCGATGGGGAACGCATGCTTAGAAAGCGAACCTGAACAAATGTCTTCTGAATAGAGAAAAATGCGACGCGCTTTAAAGCTCAAGCCTGATAAGCAGCAAGTTCATGCTGGCTCAAGAGAGCGACCTTCAGCTTTTCCAGTGCCCGACTTTCTATCTGTCGCACCCGCTCTTTCGAAATACCCAGTTTCTCGCCCAAAACTTCCAGCGTTACGCCACCTTCTTCCAGGCGGCGCTTGCGGATAATATGAAGCTCACGGTCATTAAGCGCATCAAGCGCATCAAGCAGCCACTGA
Organism: Brucella sp. BE17; assembly: GCF_039545455.1. Classification (NCBI taxonomy): domain Bacteria; kingdom Pseudomonadati; phylum Pseudomonadota; class Alphaproteobacteria; order Hyphomicrobiales; family Brucellaceae; genus Brucella; species Brucella sp. BE17. The sequence continues at coordinate 1,649,822 of NZ_CP154467.1, forward strand.
TTGCGACGTTCCGTATCGATAGAGTTTTCCGCGATCTCATCCTGCAAAGGACTATCGTCTACGAGGAAATCCATTCGCCGCGCTGTGCCAGCATCATCCTCACCAACCGGTGCCGAAAGCGAACTATCCGGCCCCGACAAACGGCTGTCCATGAATTCCACATCGCTTGTCGATACACCTAACTGGTCGGATATCTGGCGATAGATTTCAGCCTTGCTCAAACCATCGTCAGCTTGAGCAAGTTTGGAGCGCAATCGTCGAAGATTAAAGAACAGGGCTTTTTGGGCCGAACTCGTACCGCCGCGAACGATTGACCAGTTACGCAGAATATAGTCCTGCATCGAAGCTCTTATCCACCAGGATGCATAAGTCGAAAAGCGCACGTCGCGGTTGGGATCGAAGCGCGCAGCAGCTTCCAGAAGGCCGACATAGCCTTCCTGGATAAGATCGCTCATCGGCAGATTGAATTTACGGAAGCGCCCTGCCATCGATATCACAAGACGCATATGAGCCGACGTAATACGATGAAGTGCATCCTGATCCTTCATCTCTTTCCAGCGTATAGCCAGATCGCGTTCTTCATCACGTTCGAGATAAGGCGCACTCATCGCGCTGCGGATCATGGACTGCGGAGAGGAGGATGGAGAAGCACCGCGAGCAAATGAAGGAGCGCGGCTGGCAGGAACTGCGGAAGAACTGTGCATGGATGACGAATTCATCTGGTTCTCCTGTTTTTGACTGGCACTTGTTTACTAGTGCGTCAAACTTAAAAGATACCAGTTACGCGAAGAACAATGAACACGCGCAAAAACGTTTCCGATGCCGTCAGGCTTTTAGATCACACATCTGCTCGCAACAAACAAAGACGCTTTCAAACGGGCCCGCTTTTTAAACTGGTGTGAAGAAGAACGCACGAATTGCCATCAGGTTCCTTGCGGGCAAAGCATAATTGCCTGTCAATTCTCATCAATATAAAATTAAGATAAAAAAAGCCCGGCTTATGCCGGGCTCTCTAAAAGGCAACCGAATGAACGGTTGCCAAAATTCAACAAAGCAAAACTTACGCCGCCTCGACTTCTTCATCTTCGACATCAGCTTCTGCATCAGCCTTGCCGCGCTTGGGACCTTTGGCAAGATTGGCTTCAATGAGACGCACTGCTTCCGTTTCAGAAAGCTTGTTGACGGCTGCGATTTCGCGGGCCATTCGATCAAGCGCTGCTTCGTAAAGCTGGCGTTCGGAATAAGACTGCTCGGGCTGGTTTTCCGCGCGGAAGAGATCGCGCACCACTTCGGAAATCGAGATCAGATCGCCGGAATTGATCTTCGCATCATATTCCTGCGCACGGCGCGACCACATGGTGCGCTTGACGCGTGCGCGGCCCTGAACCACCTTCAATGCACGCTCGACATAATCGGTTTCCGACAGCTTGCGCATGCCAATGGTCGCTGCTTTGGCAACCGGCACTTTCAGGCGCATTTTGTCCTTTTCAAAGTCGATCACGAAAAGTTCAAGCTTGTGACCAGCCACTTCCTGCTCTTCGATCGCTACAATCTGACCAACGCCGTGAGACGGATACACAATGGCCTCACCGGTCTTGAAACCACCGCGAACTGCGGATTTCTTCTGCTGGGATGACATACGCTTCAATACTCCCTGTTGTGCCCGGCGCGATCCGCCGGTTAACACATGATATCTGTCCGCGCTCATCCGAAGCGCGGAAGCCATATTCGGCATTGAACTGAAAGCGTTTTCGACGGCAGACTTCTTTCACCGGGAAAGAACTACGGGAAAAGATAAGATCTGCGTTTCGGCGCTTGAGGCGGCCCTGAAGAGCGAATGAACGTCCAAGGACTACGGCTAAATCGCAATCATCCATCCCGCGCCAAATTAGCCCGGTAAAATAATTAGCCTCTCTGAGATTAACGCATCTGCGCCACGAATTGACGTCCAGTCACCGAAATTGTGGGGTGAACCTAACACAATTTCGCGAAAGAATCAACAAATTGCCAAAAATGCCCCGTTCGGCAGTAAAGAAACTGCTTTTTGCCGTGAAATATCGGTGCATTCAACTGTTTTATATCCGCGCGGCGAACCAAAGGCACCCTGTGACTTTGACCATAGCCTATGCATTTCTATAGTATTGGCCCAAAAATCAGAATTTGTTTTTGGAAGGCACCATGCATAGATTTAACTTAGAGCATGCATTGTGCGTCCGATTTGACGCACGATACTCTAATGCGAAATTCTCAATCGCCGCTGCCCGGTTCGGCTGAGAAATATTGCAGCTTGCCTGACACGCCGTCCATTTCTTTGGCTTCCGGCAATTCATCCTTCTTGGCGGTTATATTGGGCCATTTAACCGAATATTCCGCATTCAGTTCCAGCCATTTGTCGAGGCCGGGTTCGGTATCTGGGCTGATCGCTTCAGCAGGGCATTCCGGCTCGCAAACACCACAATCGATGCATTCGTCCGGATTGATGACGAGCATATTCTCGCCTTCATAGAAGCAATCCACCGGACAGACCTCGACGCAGTCCGTATACTTGCAACGAATGCAATTATCGGTCACGACATAAGTCATTGTCCTGCTCCTGTCGCTGCCTCACGGGTGTGAACAAGCAGCTAATCTCTTTAAGCCTCTGCACCGATATCTCCGCGGGAAGATGCGGAATATCTTGTCATAACGTCACTTTTCAAGGGAATGGCATGGGGGCTCACCCCAATACCTCTTATGACACTGCGTCACGTAACCATTTTGATCTACGCTGACAAGGGCAGAAACGCCGCATCTTTGCGCTACCTCAAATAACTGGAATAGCATTTCGCCTCTAGTTTTCGGAACAAAAAACTGTTGCTCATAAAGAGCTTAATGCGCAAATCCAATCACAGGACAAAAGCGCCTGCGGCATCTCGTCCAGATCAAAACCGCTCTCAATCTTTATCTTATCGCATTATCTGAAGCAAAATCGCTACGCACTTTTTCTGGAAATGCTCTCGATTTATAGACCACGTAAACGATCCGTATCCCGGCGCTGTTTTTTTGTTGGTCGTCCGGCCCCACTATCGCGCAGCGGCAAAGGTGCTTTTAGATGCGCCGGGACTTCATTGGATGGTGGCGAAAGATCTTCATAAAGCAACTGCGCTTCCGGCGCGGGACCGCGCCGTTCCCCGCCCGCCAGCACTTTATAGACCAAAATTCTCCGCTCGAGCGTGATTGTCAGCACATCGCCGGTCTTAACCTGATGCGACGCCTGATCAATCTTGTCGCGATTGACGCGGACCTTGCCACCGGCGGCGAGTTTCGCCGCCAGCGATCTCGATTTGACCACGCGCGCAAAAAACAGCCACTTATCGATCCGCTGTCTTTCGGCTGATGCAACGACCATGTTATTTCTTCATTTGCTCCTTGAGCGCGAGCAGCTTGGCAAAGGGCGAATCCGGGTCGATACGCGCTGGCCGTTCCTGCTGGATGCGCTTGCCGCCTTGCGGCCCACCAGAATCACGCTTAGGCTGACGATCACGGTTATCATCGCGCGGTTTGCCCTTGAAACCCTCACGTTTACCCTCGCCATCATTTTGACGACGCTTGTTCTTGTCGAAACGCTTCGGTCCGTGATTGCGCGCGCCCTGCTCGCCGTCTTCTGGCTTACCTTGGCCTGCACCCTGCTGTGGGCGGTTATGGCGCTGACGGTTCTGATCCTGGCGGTTGCGGTTTTCAAAACGACCCTGCCGCCACAGAAGAACGGGCTTCGGCTCATCGACCGCATTTTCGGCCGCTTCGGCGCTTTCTGCTACGGGCTTTTCAGCTGTAGCGGGAACAGCTTTTTCTACCTTGGTATCGACAACCTCTTCCACCACTGCGACCACCGGGGCGGGCACTGGTTCGGCGGGCGGCACGGCTGGCTTTTCTTGCGCTACGCTTAAAACTTCCTTCTGTGCAGCTTGCGCTGCAAAAGCATCAAGTTCTGCGAGTTTTGCCGCTACAGTATCCGCTTGCATGGCTTCATGACGATAGCCAAGGCTTCTAAGAATTTCTTCCATATCCTCAGGCGTTGCACCAAGGATCGACATCATGGCAGGTGTCACGATGAAACGTCCGCCGTCATATGCGCCGTCGGGACGTACGCCCGAACCCGGACGCCAGGCCAAGGCAGGGCGAATGAGATCGGCGAGCCGTTCCAGAATATCGATACGGACTGCCCGCCTGCCCAGGACGCGGTAGCCCGCCAGACGGTAGAACATAGCATCGAAGGTCGCATCGACAACCACCGAAGTACGGCCCGCAGCCAACGCATGGACAACATCGCCGTAACCTGCCCGCTCACGACCATCATTCTTGAGGCCCCAGAGCAGCGTAACAAGCCCCGCAGGTGCCGGTTTCAACAGCATCGGCATAAAGACATGATAGGCACCGAACCGCACACCGAGGCGGCGCAGGGCTGCGCGCGAATCCTGATCGAGACCGCGAACTTCCTCCGCCACGTCGCGACGCTGGAGAATGCCGAGATTTTCGACAAGCTGGAAAGCAAGGCCGCGTGTCATGCCGGTTAAGGCGTCGGCTGCGGCGAGATCCGTCAGAGGCTTCAGCACGGTTTCGATATGATGCGCGACAAAACGCTCTATGCGCGCTGCAACTTTGCCGCGCGCTGGTCCGGTCAGCTGTTCGTCAGCCAGAAGCACGCTACGTGGCTTCAAAACCTCATCACCTGCGACCAATGTGGCAATGATTGCCCCCACCCAGCGCAGCACACCGTCCGACCCAAGCGCGAAATCGCCATTGGGGGCGCTCGCAAAACGCTCTGCTCGGCGCTCGAACTCGGCGGCGAGCGCCTTTTGCGCAGCACTCTTCACAGCCTTTGCGTCCGGCCCTTCGGCCTGAACGTCGGCAGTAAAACGGAATCCTTCCAGTTGCCCAACATTATGGTCTTCGACAATCACGTCTCCGGTCGGGCTGATTTCTGCTTCAAGCATGGTATTCTCTCTCAGGCGCCTCATAAGCACGCTTGTCCTGCGGTCTACAAAGCGTTTCGTCAACCTTTCATGCAGCGCGTCGGACAATCTATCCTCTATTTCGCGCGTCTTTTCCTGCCAGTGTGTCGGATCGGCAAGCCATCCCGGCCTGTGCGACACAAAAGTCCAGGTACGGATTTGCGCCACGCGGTGCGACAAAGTATCGATTTCCCCCTCGGTACTGTCGGCCCGGCGCACCTGTTCGCTCATATAATCTTCATCAACGCTCCCCCGGCGCACAAGGTCCTGATAAATGGCGGCAATAATGTCTGCATGCTGCGCCGGTGCAATCTTGCGATAATCGGGAAGCGCACAGGCATCCCATAACAGTTCGATCCGCGCCGGCGTCGTGGCAAGGCGGACAATATCTTCGTCTCGCGCCAGATTTTCAAGCGCCTGCTGATCGACCGCCGGAAGCGCCCTTGCGAGCCCTTCGATAGGTGCAGGCGTCTCCAGCGAGCGGCGCAGCGCATCAATGGATGCAAAATCAAAACGCGCGGTACGCCATTGCAGCACCTTCACGGGATCGAAATTATGCGCTTCCACCCGTTCGACCAGTTCATCGTCGAAGGGTTGTACCTGCCCGGTAACGCCGAACGTGCCATCGCGAAGATGCCGTCCGGCGCGCCCTGCGATCTGCCCTACTTCCGCTGGCGTCAGATCGCGGAACTGATAGCCATCGAATTTGCGGTTCTGCGCAAAGCCGACGTGATCGACATCGAGATTAAGCCCCATGCCGATGGCATCGGTCGCCACCAAAAAATCCACATCGCCCGACTGATAAAGCTCGACTTGCGCGTTGCGCGTGCGTGGCGAGAGCGCGCCCATGACCACAGCCGCCCCGCCGCGCTGGCGACGGATCAATTCTGCAATCGCATAAACCTCGTCCGCTGAAAAAGCGACGATCGCCGAGCGGTTGGGCAGACGTGTGATCTTCTTGGAACCGGCATAGGCCAGATTAGACAGACGCGGACGCGTAATGACATTCACGCCCCGCAGCAACTTCTCCAGAATGCCGCGCATGGTGGCGGCACCCAGAAGCAGTGTTTCCTGCCGTCCACGCAGATGCAGGATGCGGTCGGTAAAGATGTGCCCGCGTTCCAGATCATTGGCAAGCTGCACCTCGTCTATCGCCACGAAAGCAACGTCTGTGCGTCGCGGCATGGCCTCGACGGTGCAAACGGAATAGCGCGCGCCTGGCGGCACGATCTTTTCTTCACCGGTGATCAGCGCCACATTGGCGGCTCCAACCCGCTCCACGACACGATTATAGACTTCGCGCGCCAGAAGACGCAGTGGCAGGCCAATCATGCCACTGCCGTGCGAAAGCATACGCTCGATGGCTAGATGCGTCTTGCCGGTATTGGTAGGCCCCAGCACTGCCGTTACATCGCGCCCGCTCAAGACGAGAGGCAAATCATGGGCGGGGAATTGATTCATGCCAGCAATCGGTTTCCCGGTATGGATGTCCCCGGGCCGAAGGTCCGAAGGAGCTTAATGATTGAACGTTTCCGCGGAGAGTATTCCGCCCGAACGCTATGAGTTTTTGAGCGCTGTTTCAGCATAGGATGATTGCGCGCTAAATACAGCAGAACATGCGATAGCACTATCCCGCTGGGATCGAAAGCGTTTGCGGAGGAAGGACAGAAAAAATCTCCACCAATCTGGCTCGACATGCATTCCGGATTAACGGGTGATCTTAACAAATGGAACGACTCTGGAACGAATCGGCTACGAATCGCTGACTGACTTCTTTTCTTGTTTTGTTCACGGCAACATGTTGCGTCTAACCATCCACCTCCCACTATATGATGAATCAGTTTCTGAGACGCTTATCCTGAAAATTGAATAAAGCGGCCATGTCGTTAACGATTGCCGGAAAGCAAGGCGATCTCGCGTCTGCAGCTCATTGGAACATTCAAAAAACGAAGCAATACCTTGGGGATAGCAAGAACGCTCCCGTCATAAATCTACGTAATTGTTAACCTTCAGGCCAAAGCCGGAACGAATCGGCTACGAATCGCTCTCCGCACCCGTTTCTCTTTTTGTTCACACCACATCTGGTGGGTCAGGAGAGTGATCTCGCATAGCAACCCCATTGGAAACGAGGGAAGTAACCTCAGATTGTCCAGATGCGTTAACCTTTGCAGCATGTCTCAGCGATTTAGGAGACATGCATAGGAATAGAACTCAATCACGCTCCACACACATGGCCACGCCCATCCCGCCGCCGATGCACAGTGTTGCCAGGCCGCGCCGCGCCTTACGGCGCTTCATTTCATAAAGCAGCGTGGTCAGCACGCGCGCGCCCGAAGCACCGATGGGGTGGCCGATGGCAATCGCACCGCCATTCACATTGACGATTTCTGGATCAAGATCTAGATCACGAACAACCGCGAAGGATTGTGCCGCGAAGGCCTCGTTGGCTTCCACGAGGTCGAGATCGGCAACGCTCCAGCCAGCCTTTTCCAGCGCCTTACGGCTGGCCGGGATCGGGCCGGTGCCCATGATTGACGGATCGACACCTGCCGTCGCCCAGGAAACAATACGGGCCAGCGGCGCGATGCCACGCTTGTCAGCCTCGCCTGCCTCCATCAGGACGACCGCCGCGGCGCCGTCATTGATACCGGAAGCATTTCCCGCGGTTACCGTGCCTTCTTTGTCGAAAGCGGGTCTGAGCCGCGCCAACGCATCCATCGTCGTGCCTGCACGGATATATTCATCTGCGGATACCACCTGTTCCCCCTTACGCGTGCTGATCGTAAAGGGAACGATTTCCTCATCAAATTTTCCGGCCTTTTGCGCGGCTTCTGCCTTGTTTTGAGACGCCACCGCAAATGTATCCTGGTCTTCACGGCTTAACTGCCACTGACGGGCGATATTTTCCGCAGTGACACCCATGTGGTAGCCATGGAATGCGTCAGTCAGCCCGTCTTTGATCATCGTATCGATCATCTTGAAGTCGCCCATCTTCACACCGCTGCGCAAATGCGCACAATGCGGTGCCATGGACATGGATTCCTGACCGCCTGCAACAACCACCTTCGCGTCACCGGCAAGAATCTGCTGCATACCAAGTGCTACGGCACGCAAGCCTGAACCACAGAGCTGATTGATGGAAAATGCTGTGCTTTCCTTTGGGCAGCCCGCCTCCATCGCTGCCTGACGTGCCGGATTCTGGCCTTCGCCTGCTGTGAGAACATGGCCGAGAATGACTTCATCCACTTCACCAGCCGCAAGGCCTGCGCGCTCAAGAGCGGCCTTGATCGCAGCAGCTCCCAGTTCATGGGCGGGCACATTGGCAAAAACACCGTTAAATGCACCCACAGCTGTTCGGGCAGCACTGGCGATAACGACAGCTTTGGGATCGACCATTCTTTCCTCCATTTAATAGCGGCATCAGAGAAAGACTAAAATCTGCATCTTAGCAAGCCCTGCGTCGAATAAGGCACCCATAACTGGAAATAGTGTTTTTCCAAACCAGAGCCCATTTTGAGATGCATATCACCCGGCACTGGTTAAACTGTCCCTAGCGAAATTAAGGAGGTTCCCCCATGCATCAACTCAGTCTTGAACAGGCCAATGCGATCATTGCAGGCGCTTTCGCCACAGCCGAAAACCAGAAACTCAAGCCTCTTGCGGTCAGCGTCTTCGATGCGGGCGGCAATCTCAAAGCCTTTCAGCGTCAGGACGGCACATCGATCCTGCGCTTCGAGATCGCATCCGGAAAAGCCTTTGGTGCCCTGGCGGTAGGAACTGGTTCACGCTGGCTGCACAATCAGGCAAAAGACCGTCCGCATTTTCTCGAAGGCCTCTCCGGCGTTTCAGGTGGCAGGATTGTTGCAGTCCCAGGCGGGGTGCTGATCAAGAACAAGGAAGGTGAAATTCTAGGAGCCGTCGGTATTTCCGGCGACACATCCGACAATGACGAAGCGGCAGCCATTGATGGCGTAGAAAAAGCCGGCTTCATCGCTGATGCAGGATAAGATGCAAAGAAAGAAGGCTGCGACTTAACCCGCGGCCTTCTTCTGTTTCCTTCACGGCAAAATCTTATTGGAAAGTTGAAACATAGATCCCAGTTGTTCCGCCGCCAGATTGCCAACAAGACAAGGCGTATCGGTTAACTGGCTTATTGTCTCTTCATTGTAACAAGTATTGTCCAATATGTAGAAACATGAAACGGCATAGTTAAAAGAGACTCCTGAATTCAAAATGGTCGCCTTGATAATCCTATCCATTTTATAACCCCAAAACAAATTACGAACAATTTAAGTATACGTTAACAATGAAAAAATAAATTGAGGCAATTTTTTGTTTTAGATTATTACTGGCAATTAAAAATGAGCTTATTTACTTTATTAATAAGTTATTTCAAAAAACGTTAAAACAAAATGCCGCTTTCGGTCACCCGAAAACGGCGTTTTTAATAATTCTGTTCACAGCAAGAAATGCAGTGTCAGATTATTCCTTGGGTTCAAGAACCTGACGGCCGCGATACATACCGCTCTTCAGGTCGATATGATGCGGGCGGCGAAGTTCGCCCGAGTTCTTGTCTTCAACGTAGGTCGGTGCTTTCAAAGCATCAGCCGAACGACGCATGCCGCGACGCGACGGAGAAACTTTTCGTTTTGGTACTGCCATGGATTCAGCTCCACTGATCGATCAATAAACGTCCGGCACGGCCCCGTGGAGCCTGTCATATCGGACTAAATTCCAGAAAGTGAGGTGCCTATACACGCTCCTGCGGCATTTGACCAGCCGGAGTCTGATCTTTTTTTCGCAGTCACAGCGAATCCAGTCTTCGGCTCGATGCGACCCCGCATCATTGCAGGCAGGTGACATATGCACCCGCGCGGGCCGCACGTCCAGAAACAATCCGCGACAGACGGTTAAGATTGCGCGTGGGTTTCGCCGGGTTGCGCAGAGCCGGATTGGGCAAGGTCACCGCAAGAAGGGCTGCCTGCTGCGCATTGAGATTTGCGGCTGAACGGTTGAAATAATGCTGTGCCGCAGCCTCAACGCCATAAATGCCCGGCCCCCATTCGGCAATATTGAGATAGATTTCCATGATACGGCGCTTGGAGAGGACTGCATCCGCCGCCAGCGCCAAGGGAAACTCCAGCCCTTTGCGCATAAAGGAACGGCCATTCCAGAGAAAAAGATTCTTGACGGTCTGCATGGGAATAGTCGAGGCACCGCGACTTGGACCACCGTCGCCCACACCATCCAGCACGATACTAAGCTGATGCCAATCGACACCGCCATGGCTGCAAAACTGTCCATCCTCGGCCATCATGACGCTGTTGACGAGAACGGGTGCCATTTCATCGATGCCGACCCAGCGCCGGTCCACATCCTCAAGCAGCACATAATCCGCCACCATCAAGGTCGAAATAGGCCGCGTAAAAGGCAGCGAATAAACCAGAAGCAGAAGGAAAGGCAAGATTATCAGCGTCAGCAGAAGCTTGAACGCAAAGCCGCGCCAGGTCCAGCCATAAGAATCGGCCAGATAACCACGTCCATCCTTGCTTTTGATAATGACCCTCGTCACGTCCACCGCCTGATATGTTCCCAATAGGGAGATAAACCATTTCTTAACCATAGAGAACCCGGTTTCATAATCCTTTGCCGGGAAAGCCGCGCAAGGAACGACTTTGATGACTGCCTGATGAAAAAGCCTGTGCTGTTCATCGTCCCCGGTTGACCCCGCTCATGCTTTCGTCCATGCCGTTGCTATGGAACACCTGTCTGTCGATTTTACCGCTGCCCTGATCAGCCGCGCCCAAGACGTGGAAACGGCATTGGCCGGTCTTATCGATCTGCGTCTGCGCACGGGCGAGATTGCCCGCCCCGACCGCCTTGTTGCCGCCATGCGCCATGGCGTCTTGAATGGTGGTAAAAGGCTGCGCCCATTTCTGGTCATCGAAAGTGCGGCTCTGTTCGGCATCGCGGGGGAGCCGGTGTTGCGGGTAGCGGCAGCCCTTGAATGCATTCATTGCTATTCACTCGTGCATGACGATCTACCAGCCATGGATGATGACGATCTGCGCCGTGGCCAGCCAACGGTTCACATGGCTTTTGACGAGGCAGCTGCCATTCTGGCGGGCGACAGTCTTCTGACCTATGCTTTCGATATTATCGCCTCTGACGAGACAGACCTCGACGCCAGTATCCGTATTGCACTTGTCTCAGCCCTTTCCCGCGCTTCCGGTCTTGGCGGTATGGCAGGTGGTCAGGCACTTGACCTGATGGCGGAGAAGTCCAAACCCAATGAGGCGGAAATAATCACGCTTCAGGCCATGAAAACCGGTGCACTGATCCGTTTCGCCTGTGAGGCAGGCGCAATTATTGCCGGTGCATCAAGAGAAGATCGCGAACGCATGGCGGAATTCGGTTCCGCCATCGGCCTTGCTTTCCAGCTTGCCGATGACCTTCTCGATGTCACTGCCGATGCGAGCGCCATGGGCAAGGCAACCGGTAAGGACGCTGGGGCCGGCAAAGCAACGCTTGTGTCACTGCACGGTATCGACTGGACACGCAAACAGCTTGCGGGCCTCGTTGAACAGGCCGAAAGCCTGCTTGAGCCATTTGGCGAGCAGGCAAGCATTCTCAAGCAAGCGGCACGCTTTATTGCCGAACGGCAGAATTGATCAGAGCATAATCCGATCGGAGTGAAACGAGGATTGATAAGATTATGCTTTAAATAAAGCGGGCTCTAAGACGCCACTTGGCGCGCGCGCCCGAAACGGTTTTCGATATAGTCGGCGACCATTTTCTGAAAATCATCGGCGATATTGACGCCGCGAAGCGTTGTGACCTTCTTGCCATCGACAAAAACCGGCGCAGAGGGCGTCTCGCCGGTTCCCGGTAGCGAAATGCCGATATCGGCATGTTTGGATTCACCCGGTCCATTGACAATACAGCCCATGACGGCAACAGAAAGCGCCTCGACGCCGGGATATTTTTCGCGCCAGATCGGCATATTGCGGCGAATATCGTCCTGAATTGTCTGCGCCAGTTCCTGAAACACCGTCGAGGTCGTACGCCCACAGCCCGGACAGGCCGCAACGATAGGGATGAATTGCCGGAACCCCATGGTCTGCAACAATTCCTGCGCCACCTGCACTTCGCGCGTACGATCACCGCCCGGTTCTGGCGTCAAGGAAATGCGGATCGTGTCGCCAATGCCCTGTTGCAGCAAAATACCCATGGCAGCGGACGAGGCAACCACGCCCTTGGTGCCCATGCCGGCCTCCGTCAGGCCCAGATGCAGCGCATAATCACAGCGGTTTGCCAGCATCGTATAAACCGCAATGAGGTCCTGCACCTGGCTGACCTTGGCCGACAGGATGATCTTGTCACGCGAGAGCCCGACTTCCTCGGCGAGATTGCCCGAAATCAGTGCCGACTGTACAATGGCCTCACGCATGACCTGCTGTGCGCTCAACGGCGCGCCTTCCGCCTGATTGCGGTCCATCAGCGTGGTCAGCAACTCTTGATCAAGCGAGCCCCAGTTGACGCCGATGCGTACCGGCTTGTCATAGCGAATCGCCATCTCGACGATATCGGCGAATTGCTTGTCTTTCTTGTCCTTGAAACCGACATTGCCGGGATTGATGCGATATTTGGCCAGAGCCTCGGCGCAGGCCGGGTGATCGGCCAGAAGCTTGTGGCCAATATAGTGGAAATCGCCCACCAGCGGCACATCATGGCCCAGCCGTTCCAGCCGCTCACGGATTTTGGGAACCGCAGCAGCAGATTCGTCCCGATCCACCGTAATACGCACGATTTCAGAACCGGCGCGATGGAGGGCTGCCACCTGCGCCACGGTTCCGTCCACATCCGCCGTGTCCGTATTGGTCATCGACTGAACGACGACCGGCTCACTGCCGCCAACGACAACGCCGCCGACATTGACGCCAACAGACTGGCGGCGCGGGAAAGGATGGGAAAAATAGCTAACGGTCTCAGAAGACATTTTGCTCTGTTCTTGATCGGGCCTCAGTTTCAGGTGGCGCAGTGTAGCGCAATTGTCAACGCCTCCCTGAACATGATCTTACACATCACGCCTTATTATATCACGAATAAGGCGGATCGAAGCACTATGCGCTTTAATGCGGCTGGTCCGCGTATCGCGCAAGGCTCGAAAAAGCCAGCACGACCAGAAGCAGAACCGGCAGGACTGCAAAGACGACGCCAAAATTTCCTGTCTGTTTTGCGACAAAACCGATCAGCGATGGCGCGACCAGCATGCCGGAATAACCAAGTGTTGTGGCAATCGACAGTGCAACACTGGGATTGACGCCCGGCATATTGCCAGCAATCGAAAAGGCAATCGGCACGATATTGGAAATACCGATACCGCAAATCGCAAAACCGACCAGCGAGACATAGGGACTATTGGAGAAGCCGACGATCAGCATACCGATAATGGCGATCATTGTGCAGGTCCGCAATGTCTTCACCGCACCAAAACGATCCCGCACAAGATCGCCCGCAAAACGCATAACGGCCATGGAAAAGGAAAAGGCAGCAAATCCAAATCCTGCAACAGTTGCCGACGCACCCAGATCCTGGCGCATATGATATGCGCCCCAATCGAGGATCGCCCCTTCCGGCACCATGGCGAACAAGGCTATGACGCCCACCAGCCATGGCAGCGGATTGCGTGGTAGAACCAGCTTCGGCTTTTCGCCATCCTCATGATGTGATGTGTCGGCAATGATGGAAGGCCATGCAACAACAAGCATGAGAGCCGCCGCAACAGTTGCGACCAGAGCATGCGTGAATGCGCCGAAATGATCGATCAGAAAGCCGCCCGATGCTGCACCGATCAGCCCGCCAAAACTCCAGAAGGCATGACAGGAGGACATAATCGCACGGCGCATTTTCTTTTCGGTCGCAACCGCATTGGCGTTCATCACGACATCCATCGCGCCGATGGTACCGCCAAAATAAAACATGGCAATCACCGCGGTGACGATATTGGGCACCAGCGCAATGATCAGTAGTGTTGGAATAACCGCAAGCGCAAAGACACGCACCACCAGTCCCGAACCACGCTGGGCCGACAAGGCGCCTGCGACCGGCATCATGGCAAGAGAGCCAATGCCAAACACCAGGATCATCAATCCCATTCCGGCACTATCCAGTCCCAGACGCTCAGCGAATTCCGGGATTTTAGGTGCCCATCCACCAAAAATATAGCCATTCATCAAAAACAGAAGTGCAACCGCAACCCGTTCTCTGTTGAGTGCGGACGCACGCGCCAGCCTCACGTCTTCGCGTCCCGAAACCTGTTCCATATTTTCCTCAGTCACGGACCGTCGCCGCGTGATAAATCTTCAAACCCGACGCCAGAAATGGCGCAAGCATTTCTGTATCGGCATCATGTTCAACAACCATGACACCAACGTCATCCAAAGGTGCAACATCATGTGCCGCAACCGTACCGAGCTTGTCATTGGTGATGGCCAGTACCACAGATCGGCTGCGTGAAACGATGAGACGCTTGAACTCAGCATCCTCGAAATGCAGCGCTGTCACACCCGCTTGCGCAGCCAGGCCACAAGCCCCCAGAACACAAAGATCAGGCCGCAGCAATTGCGCATCCCGCAAGGCGCGTGCACCGATAGCCGCACTCACCCGACGGTCAATTGGTCCACCGATCATCACCAGCTCGATTTTGGGTGCGCCAAGCAAAATAACCGCAATGGAAGGCGTGTTGGTGACAATGGTGATCGTATCGTCCCGTTCGACCAACAGCCGGGCAAGAGCAGTGTTGACGGAGGAACTGTCAAGGAAGACGGTCATTCCACTCTCGATCAGCCCTGCCAGAACCGCAGCCAGAGCTTTTTTCGCCTCCGGCCGCTCATGATCACGTTCGGCAAGCGATGCCGCAGGCGGTGCTGCCTTGAGCGCGCCGCCATAGACACGTTTGCAAAGTCCGGCAGAGGCCATATCACGCAAGTCGCGCCGGATCGTGTCTTCCGAAACGCCAAAGCTCTCTGCCAGTTCGGCCGCAAGCACACGTCCGGAACGTTCAAGAAGCGTCTGAATATGGGCCTGTCTTTCATGCAGCAGCAGTTCCATCTCGTTCCACTTCTCCAAACTGGCGAAAACATGCACAATCATGCACAAACACGCATAGCAGATTCTGAAACCGTCGCAATAAAAAACCGCGCCCTTCACAGGACGCGGTATTGATTAAGCTGACGGAAAAACTTTATTCCGAATAAACGATCAGCAAATCCTTGGCATCGATCTGCTCGCCGGGACGTACCAGAACTTCCGCGATTGTGCCATCGCGCTCGGCATGAATAGCTGTCTCCATCTTCATGGCCTCAATGGAAAGCAGCACATCGCCTTGCGCGATCTTCTGTCCGGCTGTGACAGCCACCGTTGAAATCACACCGGGCATCGGTGCACCGACCTGATTATCATTACCGGCTTCCACCTTGCGCTTCACGCCGCCGGATGCGCCCTTGGCGCGATTGGGCACCTTGATGCGGCGCGGCTGGCCATTCAACTCGAAGAACACGGTCACCATGCCCTTCTCATCCGTCTCGCTGATCGCCTGATTGACGATCACCAGCGTTTTGCCGCGTTCCAGATCGACAAACACCTCTTCTTCCTGTTTTAGACCATAGAAATAGACCGGCGTTGGCAACACGCTTGTGGGACCATAGGTCTCCTGTGCAGTCGCAAAATCGGTAAAGACCTTCGGATACATCAATGCGGAAGCAAATTCCCGATCGCTGATCTTGCGCTCAAGCGTCTCTTCAAAGCCCTTGCGTTCTTTATCGAGATCAGCCCGAGCAAGCAGCGCGCCGGGGCGCTCCGTAAACGGCTTTTCGCTTTTCAGAATCTTTTTCTGAAGCGCTTTCGGCCAGCCCGACGGCGGTTGTCCGAGGTCACCACGCATCATCGATACGACCGAATCCGGGAAGGCAATATCCTTGTCCGGGTTCTCAACATCGGCAACGCTCAAGTCCTGCGAAACCATCATCAGCGCCATATCGCCCACCACCTTGGAGGATGGCGTTACCTTGACGATATCGCCAAACATCCGGTTCACATCGGCATAGGCCTGGGCCACTTCATGCCAGCGGGTTTCAAGGCCTAGCGAACGCGCCTGTTCCTTAAGGTTAGTGAACTGACCGCCCGGCATCTCATGCAGGTAAACTTCGGAAGCTGGTCCCTTGAGGTCGCTTTCAAAGGCCGCATATTGATTGCGCACCGCTTCCCAATAAAACGAAATGCGGCGGATCGATTCCGGATCAAGCTCGGTATCGCGCTCCGCCCCTTTGAGCGCCTCGACGATGGAGCCAAGGCAGGGCTGCGAAGTGTTGCCAGACAGCGCATCCATGGCAGCATCGACCACATCGACGCCTGCCTCGACCGCTGCAAGCACCGTTGCCGCCGCAATACCGGATGTGTCGTGAGTGTGGAAATGGATCGGCAGATCGGTTTCCTCGCGCAATGCCTTGAAAAGCACGCGTGCGGAGGCCGGCTTCAAGAGGCCCGCCATGTCTTTGAGAGCAATGATATGCGCGCCGGCCTTTTCGACCTCTTTGGCGAGACCCACGTAATATTTGAGATCATATTTGGCCCGGTCAGGATTGAGAATATCGCCGGTATAGCAAATGGCTGCTTCGCAAAGCTTATCCTCCTCAAGTACCGCATCCATCGACACACGCATATTCTCGACCCAGTTGAGACTGTCGAACACGCGGAACAGGTCGATGCCGCCACGTGCTGCTTCACGCACGAAATATTTGACGACATTATCGGGATAGGATTTGTATCCAACGCCATTCGCCCCGCGCAAAAGCATCTGCAACAAAAGGTTCGGCGCACCTTCACGCACCTCCGCCAGACGCTCCCACGGGTCTTCTGTCAAAAAGCGCATGGATACGTCGAAGGTCGCGCCGCCCCAGCATTCTAGAGAAAAGAGGTTCGGCAGCGCCTGCGCATAGGATCGTGCAACACGCGCAATATCATAGCTGCGCATGCGGGTGGCAAGCAGCGACTGATGACCATCGCGCATGGTAGTGTCGGTGACGAGCGCACGCTTTTCGTTGCGCATCCATTCAGCAAATTTTTTCGGACCAAGCTTGTCGAACAATTGTTTGGTGCCGTCGGCAATCGCCTTGTCACCAAACCACGGCACGCGCGGCTGCGCCGCGTCCTTGGCGGGTGTGGCGCGCCCCTTGGTTTCCGGGTGGCCGTTCACGGTCACATCCGCAATATAGGTCAGAAGCTTGGTTGCACGGTCCTGCCGTTTGACGTGCTCGAACAGTTCCGGGGTCGTGTCGATGAACCGCGTAGTATAATCATTCGACTGGAACTTTGGATGATTGATGATCGCTTCCAGAAAGGTGAGGTTCGTCGCCACTCCGCGGATACGGAATTCACGAAGCGCGCGATCCATTCGGTGAATGGCCTCAAGCGGTGTCGCTCCTGAAGCGGTCACCTTCACAAGTAGCGGATCGTAATAACGGGTAATGAACGCGCCCGAATAAGCTGTACCGCCGTCAAGGCGAATGCCGAAACCTGCCGCCGAACGATAGGCCTGAATGCGCCCGTAATCGGGAATGAAATTCTGCTCGGGATCTTCGGTGGTGATGCGGCACTGCAACGCGTGACCGTGAAGGCGGATGTCCTCTTGCGCCGGAACACCCGATTCAGGCGTACCGATGGCAGCACCTTCGAGCAGATGAATCTGCGCCTTGACGATGTCGATGCCCGTGACTGCTTCTGTGACCGTATGCTCGACCTGAATGCGCGGATTGACTTCGATGAAATAGAATTTTCCGCTATCGGCATCCATCAGGAATTCGACCGTCCCTGCGCCGATGTAATCGGTGGCATTCGCGATCTTCAGGCCATAGCTTGCCAGTTCCTGTCGCTGCTGATCATCAAGGTAGGGTGCAGGTGCGCGCTCCACCACTTTCTGGTTACGGCGCTGGATAGAGCAATCGCGTTCAAACAAATGAACCGCATTGCCATGGGTGTCGCCGAGAATCTGCACTTCAACGTGGCGCGCACGTTCGACCAGCTTTTCGAGATAAACCTCATCCTTGCCGAAGGCTGCCTTCGCTTCGCGCTTAGCCTCGGTCACCTCGCGTGCCAGGTCACTTTCGGCCCGAATGGCACGCATGCCGCGACCACCGCCGCCCCATGAGGCCTTCAACATTAGCGGATACCCGATTTGGGCGGCCAGCTTCTTCACCGTCTCTATATCATCAGGCAGCGGATCGGTGGCGGGCACGACAGGCACGCCAATTTCGATTGCCAAATTACGCGCCGCCACCTTATTGCCGAGCCTGCGCATGGTATCAGGCTTTGGCCCGATAAAAATAATGCCGTTTTGAGCACAAGCTTCGGCAAACTCCGGGCTTTCAGACAAAAGTCCATAACCGGGATGGATGGCGTCAGCGCCCGAAAGCTTTGCTACGCGAATGATCTCGTCAATAGAGAGGTAGCTTTCAATCGGCCCCAGATCGCGGTCCAGATGTGGTCCGCGTCCAACCTGATAGCTTTCATCGGCCTTGAAGCGATGCAGGGAAAGTTTGTCTTCCTCAGCCCATATCGCCACCGTTTTAAGACCCAGCTCGTTGGCGGCGCGGAATACGCGGATTGCAATTTCCGACCGGTTGGCGACCAGAATTTTTCCGATAGGCTTTTTGGAGGACAAGGCAGATCTCCCTTACTGCAATGATAAGTGCAGATTGCTTACCTTGCAAAAAACCAGAGCGCAAACAAACAGTGAAACAAAAGAGAGAAAAACAAAATGCCCGGCACTAGGCCGGGCATTTTTCTGAAAATAGGCGCTTACGCAGTTTTAATTCTGCTGAACGTAATTGTATTTTCCTTCAGCATCCTTTTCCCACTTGTACATGACATAGCCTGGAAGCTTGGGATCGCCCTTCTCGTCATAGGACAGATCGCCCAACACGGTCTTGAACGGACCTTTTTCCTTCAATGCTGTAGCAATTTCCTGCGGATCGTTGCTACCGGCCGCCTTGGCGGCCTGAGCCAGTGACTGCACGGCCGCATAGGTATAAAGCGTATAAGCTTCAGGCTCAAAACCCGCATCACGGAATTTCTTTACCAGATCCGCATTATCAGGATTGTTGCGCGGATCGGGGCCAAAGGTATTGAGCGTACCCTCAACGGCGGGACCGGCAATCGAAGCAAGTTCGTTCGAGACAATGCCATCACCGGAAATGAATTGTGCCTTGACACCCTGATCAGCGAGCTGTCGGATAATCAGACCCGCTTCGGCGTGCATACCGCCCCAGTAAACAACCGTAATACCGGCCTGCTTGAGCTTGGCGATCAGAGCCGAAAAATCTTTTTCACCAACATTGACGCCTTCATAGAGCGCTTCCTTGGCATCAAGCTCGGTGAGCTTCTTGCGGGTTTCATCGGCAAGACCCTGACCATAAGGGGTCTTGTCGTGAATGATAGCGACCTTTGCATCCTTGAAATTGTCAAAAATGTACTGGCCTGCCACGATGCCCTGCTGATCGTCACGACCGCAAGTACGGAACGTGTTCCAGAGACCGCGATCAGTATAGACCGGATTTGTCGCACCGGGCGAAATTTCCAGAATACCGTTCTCGGCGTAAACGTCCGATACCGGGATCGTGACGCCCGAGTTGAAGTGCCCGATGACATATTTCACGCCGTCGGCGGCAAACTTATTGGCAACCGAAATGCCCTGCTTTGGATCGGACACGTCGTCACCAAGCGTGATGGCAATCTTTTCGCCATTGATGCCACCGGCATCATTTATTTCCTTGATCGCCTCTTCAGCGCCGCGCTTGATCTGTGCACCATACACGGCGTTTGGCCCCGTCAAAGGCGCACCAATACCAAGAAGCACATCAGCCCAAGCCGTTCCACCAAAAGAAACGAGAGCAGCCAGCGCTACACCAGAAAAAAGAGATTTCTTCATTTTTGGAACTCCCACAATTATATTTACCCCGAAACGACGTTCTTCATCGCTTATTATCTTGCCGATTACTCAGCAATATCTACGTTGAACCCTAACACTGTCAACGTAATCTTTATAAAGCATCGCACTATTTTTGCGATACTTGAACTATTTCGCTTTCCAGCTCAAAGGCGTGGCTTTCTCATACAGCCAGCTATACTGGCGCACCATCTGCTTGGTGCGGGTGTAGCGAAAGCCGAGCGTGCCAATGATCATCAGGACGAGCGTATCGATCACGTAGTAGTGCATCGACAAAAGTGTGCCGCCAAACAGCGCATAATGGATGAAACGGACCGCTGCCCCGAGCGGAATCATATAAGCCAGCAAAATCGCATAGCTGCGCCATGTCGATGCGCAGGCTCGTCCCGTCATCCATGCAGCCCACCCACCCAGCAGGCAGGTGATAAGAAAAAACAGCCAGAATGACGGCTCTTCATAAAGAATACCCTGCATTTCGTTCTCCCTTTAATGCCTTCCGCCTTCGAGATAGGCAGCGCGCACTTCTGGATTAGCGAGAAGATCACGTCCCGTGCCGCTCATGGTAATCGAACCGTTGACCATAACATAGCCGCGATCCGCCAGTTTCAATGCGCCAAAGGCGTTCTGCTCGACAAGGAACACCGTCAGCCCCTGGGTCTTGTTCAGCTCCTTGATCGCCTCGAAAATCTGCTTCACGATCAGCGGTGCAAGACCAAGCGATGGCTCATCGAGCAACAGTAGCTTCGGACGGGCCATCAACGCGCGGGCAATTGCCAGCATCTGCTGCTCACCACCTGAGAGCGTTCCACCGCGCTGACTGACGCGTTCCTTCAGACGTGGGAACAAATCAAACATCAGTTCAACATCGGCATCGAAATAGTGCTGGTTATCGAGGCTAGCCCCCATCTGGAGATTTTCCATCACGGTCATGCGTGGAAAAATGCGACGCCCTTCCGGAGACTGCGCGATCCGCAGCTTTGCAATCTCATGCGGCGGCATGGCGGTAATGTCTTTGCCGTTGAAGACAATGCGGCCAGTGCGTGCGCGCGGTGATCCGAAGATGGTCATCATCAGAGTCGATTTACCGGCACCATTCGCACCGATCAGCGCCACGATTTCACCCTCGTCAACACTCAGATCAATACCCTTGAGCGCGCAGATATTGCCGTAATAGGTTTCGACCTTTTCAACGGCCAGAAGCGGTTGTTTCTTGTCACGTTCAGCCTGCATCACTCGCCTTCCTTCTTCGGCGTGGCCGGAGCTTCGGCGCTCTTTTCCGCGTCTTCTTCTTCGATGGCTTCTTCGGCCAGTTGCGTGGCTATGAAGTCCGCCGGATCGCCCGTGCCGGGTTTATCGGCCTCCTCGATCAACTCGGCGATTTCGTCATCGTCGACGCCCAGATAGGCCGCAATCACACGCGGGTCGTTCTTCACCTCTTCCGGTGTACCATCGGAGATCTTGGTGCCATATTCCAGCACGATGACATGGTCGGAGATTTCCATAACCACCGACATGTCATGCTCAATGAGCAGGATCGACGTTCCCGTTTCCTTGCTGATATCAAGCAGCAGCCTGTTGAGCTCGGACGATTCGCGCGGATTGAGACCGGCTGCCGGTTCGTCGAGACACAGGATTTCTGGCTCTGTGCACATGGCTCGCGCTATCTCAAGCCGGCGCTGATCGCCATAGGGAAGATCGCCGGCAGGATCATCCGCACGATGGATCAGATTGATCTTCTCCAGCCAGAAACGCGCTTTCTCGATTGCCTCACGCGCTGCCGCTTTATAACCGGGCAGCCCCAGAAGCCCCAGAACAGTGAAACCGGAAGAACGCATCAGTGTATTATGCTGGGCGACCAGCAGGTTTTCCAGAACGGTCAGACCCGAGAAGAGGCGGATATTCTGGAAGGTACGCGCCACTTTGGCATGGCGGGTGATCTTGAAATCAGGCAGTCGCTCCAGAAGAAACTGTTCACCCGTCTGCCGGTGCATCGTCAGCATGCCGCCCGTTGGCTTATAAAAACCGGTGATGCAGTTGAACACGGTTGTCTTGCCCGCGCCATTGGGTCCAATAAGCGCCGTGATTTCACCGCGCCGGACATCGAAGCTCAGGTCGTTGATGGCGACAAGGCCGCCGAAGCGCATCGACAGATGCTCGACCTGAAGGATCACGTTTTTCTGGGCATTATCGGGCATAATATGCGTCTCTACCATCAGCCATGCCCTTCCTTGGTAAAGGCACCCGAAACCATCTTCCTCTTGTTGAGGAAAGCGCTCGGCTCCCGGCTTCCGACAAATCCACGCGGTTTCCAGACCATGACCACGACCATGGCAAGACCGAAGATAAGCATACGGTAAAGCTCTGGTGTGAAATCAGCCCCGAAAATCGCCTTCAGGAAGCCCATTTCACGCAGGATTTCCGTCCCACCCACCATGACAATGGCGGCGATTGCGATACCGACCAGTGATCCCATTCCACCTAGAACGACAATCGCGAGAATGACTGCCGATTCAAGGAAAACGAAGGATTCGGGACTAACGAAGCCCTGGCGTGCGGCAAAGAACGAGCCCGCAAACCCGCCAAACATCGCGCCGGTGGCAAAAGCCGTCAGCTTGGTGGTGGTGGTGTTGATGCCAAGCGACCGGCAGGCAATTTCATCTTCACGCAACGCCTCCCATGCCCGCCCAACGGGCATGCGCCGCATACGGATGGTCACCCATGCCGTCAGCAACGCCAGCAAGAGAATGATGTAATACAGGAAGAATTTATAGTGCGCGGGAGAGAAGGCCAGTCCCATCGTGGCAGCAAAGCCATCCTTGCTGGCATTGAAGGGCAATCCGAAGAAGGTCGCCTTTGCAATGCCCGAAACACCAAATGTACCTCTGGTAACATCGGTCCAGTTTATGAGCACGAGACGGATAATTTCACCAAACGCCAACGTGACGATGGCAAGATAGTCACCGCGCAAACGCAGCACCGGAAATCCAAGGATCACCCCCCATGTCGCGGCCAGAATGCCGGCGAGCGGCAGCAAAATCCAGAAGGACAGGCCGAAATAGGTCGATAACAGAGCATAGGAATATGCACCGACCGCATAGAAGGCTACATAACCGAGATCAAGGAGTCCGGCGAGGCCGACAACGATGTTCAGCCCCCAGGCAAGCATCACATAGATGAGAATCTGGACGCCAAAATTATCGACCCATTTGAGCGACCCTTGCCAACCCAGCGTCATGACGATCAGGATTGGGTAGGCGAAAAGAAAAGCGACACCCAGCTTGGAGAAATGGGTCACGAAAAAGGGTTGCTCTACGGCGGCAGATGCGGGCTCGCGACTTTTGGCAAGCTTGCGCTCTTCGAGCGCAGGCTGCACCCAAGCAATGAAGGTGAAGCGTCCCAGCGCGGCTAAAGCGACCATCACCGCCAGCGCAATCGGGCGCTGCTGCAGCACAAGTGCATTGTTGATATTCTGATCGGTCTTGAAACCGACAATGAGAATGAAGAGTCCCAGAGCCAGAAGACCGGCTATTATTCCCTCGCGGATGGCCCGGCCATAAAGGGAATCCGGGCGTGAACTCGACTGTACAGCCATGATTACACCTTTTCGACTTCAGGACGGCCAAGAATGCCGGATGGCATGAAGATCAGCACGATAGCCAGAATAGAGAACGCAGCGACATCCTTGTAGTCAATCGTGAAATAGGCCGACCACAATGCTTCGATAAGCCCGATCAAAAGTCCACCAACGACTGCGCCCGGAAGCGACCCGATACCGCCTAGAACCGCAGCAGTGAAGGCTTTCACGCCAGGTATGAACCCGTCCGCAAAAGAAATCACCCCGTAGAAGGACAGGTACAGCGTACCGGCAACGGCGGCCAGCATGGCCCCCATCACGAAGGTCAGCGAAATAACGCGATCAACATTGATGCCAAGCAGCGCCGCCATCTTGCGGTCCTGCTCGCAGGCGCGCTGTGCACGGCCAAGCGAGGTCCGATTGACGATATACCAGAAGAGCGTGAGCAATACCGCCGTAACCACGATGACCACGACCTGCTTGAGCGAAATCGTCACGCCGGTCCCAAATAGATTATAGGAACCGCTCAGAAGCTGTGGAACCGGCTTGTTGCGCGGCCCTTGCGTCACCTGAACAAAATTCGACAAAGCAATAGACATGCCGATCGCCGTAATCAGCGGTGCAAGCCTGAACGAACCGCGCAACGGCCGATAAGCCACGCGCTCGATCGTCCAGCTCCACAATCCCGTCAGCATCATCGCCACGATCATCATCAGGAAGAGCATAAGTGCTATCGGCAGAAGTCCGATAAATGTCGTAATGATCAAAAAGACAATCAGCGCCATGAAAGCGCCGAGCATGAAGACATCACCGTGGGAAAAGTTGATCATCCCGATGATGCCGTAAACCATCGTATAGCCGATGGCGATCAAGCCATAGATCGAACCGAGCGCGAGCCCGTTGATCACCTGCTGGAAGAAATATTCCATCGATTAGCCACCCATTTTACACCCCGGGATGTTTATCGCGCATCTTTATTTCGCGCACCATCATTTTTTTCCCGGAAGATTACACCTAACGGCTGCGCCAAGGAATGCAAGCCTCTTTGTCTTAGACAAAAGGCTAAACGCGACCCTCGCCCACAAACCAGTCATGTTCACTAATAAATGCCCTGTATATGCTCTTTTCTCCTATTAGAAGCATCTTTTCCCACATTTTCCCCAAAGCTCGAAAAGCTGAATTTTAGGGTGTCGGCACATCTTTGCGCAACCGTACCCGTTTTGCTAAGCGACCGTAAACCCATGTGCGAAAGGATCACGGTCATCAATGAAGATTGTATTATATCCGGTCATCCGCGCCCAGCCTGCAATTGACGGGATGATGGCGGGCTTGCCGGCGACTTCCGCTGACCGCTCAACCCGTCCATGAAAAAGGGAGCCGATGATCGATTCGTGTACGAAATCATCTCCGGGCTTCAGTTTTCCTTTGGCTGCAAGTTGCGCCATACGGGCCGAAGTGCCAGTACCGCACGGCGAGCGGTCGATGGCTTTGTCGCCATAGAAGACCGCGTTGCGCGCATGCGCTTCAGGTTTTGTCGGCTTTCCCGTCCACAGGATGTGCGTCAGACGATTGATATCGCTGAGCTCAGGATGTTGAAACTTGTATTTCTCGTTCAGGCGCTGACGCAGGATTGGACTCCAGCCGATCAATTGCAGCGCGGAATAATCTTGCATGTCGGTGTAATTTTCTTGGCGCTCGACAATCGCATAGAAATTGCCGCCGTAGGAGACATCCACCTTGAGCGGCCCTAGATCAGGGCATTCCACCTCAAGCGCTTCTGCATAAAGAAAAGCTGGAACATTGGTCAGGCGAACGCGCTCTACATATTGCCCTTCTTGTTCATACTCTATGGCAACCAGACCGGCAGGCGTTTCAAGATTGAGCTTGCCCGGCGTCTTCGGTGTTATCAACCCCTGCTCTATGGCCATCGTAACCGTGCCTATGGTTCCATGGCCGCACATGGGCAGACAGCCTGACGTTTCGATAAACAGCACCGCGACGTCGCAATCAGGCCGCGTCGGTGGATAGAGGATCGAGCCGGACATCATGTCATGGCCGCGCGGCTCGAACATCAAACCGGTTCTGATCCAGTCATATTCGCGCAAAAAATGGGCACGCTTTTCCATCATGTTCGAGCCGACAAGGTTCGGGCCACCACCCGCAACAAGGCGCACGGGATTGCCGCAGGTGTGTCCGTCGACGCAGAAAAAAGAATGCTTTGCCATGATGGTCAATTCCGAAAACGTTGTGGCTTGAATGGTTCGATATCGATGGCAGGCTTTTCCTGCAAGACCAGATCACGGATGATCCGCCCCGTTGCTGCTGCCTGAGTCAGACCGAGATGGCCATGACCAAACCCGTAATAAAGATTGCCACCGGCGCTCGCACGACCAATGACCGGCAGGGAATCAGGCATGGATGGGCGATATCCCATCCATTGCCGCCCACCTTCCGTCTTGAGGCCAGGAAGGAACATCGACGCCTTTTTCAACATCGCTTTTGAGCGGGCATAATTGGGCGGCAGTTTCAGCCCACCAAATTCCACAGCACCCCCGACCCGCAATCCTGTCGTCAGCGGTGTAATGACGAAGCCGTGCCCCGGAAAGGTCAATTGCCGCTTCACATCGAAACTATCGGCTGGAAGCGTCGTGTTATAACCGCGCTCGGTATCAAGTGGCAGAACGTCGCCAAACTCCTTTGCGAGATTGCCCGACCATGCACCAGCCATGACCACAAGATGTTTCGCATCGATAATGTTGCCATCGGCAAGCTGTACTTGCGCGCCGTCTCCAGCACTCCTGACGCCTGTGACGTCTGCTTTGAGGAACCGCGCGCCTAAACGCTGCGCATGAGCCCAGATTGCTTGTCCGAACAGTTTTGGATCGTCAACGTTCTTCCATCCAGGAACAAAAGTTCCGGCGACGAAACGCGGGCTCAAACCGGGCTGCAAATCTTCCAGCCTTTTAGCGCGCACGTGTTCATAGGCGATGCCCGCCTTTTCGCGGATATCCCAGCCGGGCTGCGAAAGGGACAATTCATCGTCATTTTCATAAAGCTCAAGATTTCCATTCTCCCGCAGGCTGGCGCGCAACCCCGCCCTGTCGATCAGTGCCAGCATTTCGCTTTCGGCAAGACGCATCATCGCACCCTGGGCGAGTGCAGTCTTCATTTGTGCCGCAGCACTGCTTGCACGCCAGAAGCGATAAAGCCAAGGCACCATTTTCGGAAAATAGGATGGGCGGATCGTAAACGGTCCGAGCGGATCCATCAACCAGCCCGGCACCTTGCGCATGACACCCTTTGAAGCCATCGGCAGAATATCCGAAAAGGCCAGCGCTGCGGCATTGCCTACACTCGTTTCCTCACAAATTCCGACCCGGTCTATGAGCAGCACATCACGGCCAGCCTCAACAAGCAACGCTGCGGTGGCAACGCCGACGATACCGCCACCGATAATGGCGATATCATGCGGCTCAGAGGGACTGGATCTCATTTTTGTGGCTTCCAACCTGAATAGACGGCTATCTGCTCGGCATCGTCTGAATATAGAGATGATGATAACGATCGATATTGATATATCAAAAATATATCTGTATGATTTTCTCGTGTCAATCGCATTCGAAAAACCATAGGAACGGCATGATCGAAACGCACAAGAGCAAGCAGGCATCTGCAATGGCCACCGATCCTGTGATGGTTGCCATTGACGGTTTCGGCAACGAAAGCCTTGCCGAACAAGCCTATCGTATCCTCGAAAGAATGATTGTCATGCTGGAGCTCGAGCCTGGAACGGTTGTCACCGAAGGCAGGCTAATCGATCTGACCGGCATGGGGCGCACGCCGGTGCGTGAAGCGATCCAGCGCCTCGCCTGGGAAGGTCTCATGGACGTGCGCCCACGGTCCGGCATCGCAATAGCATCGATAAACCCGGAAGATTTCGCAAAAGTGATTGATGCACGCGAAGGGGTAGAGCGTGTTCTGGCGCGCGACGCCGCCCGCTTCGGCAGCCCCCGCGATTATGAGCGTTTGGAAAAAGCTGCCATGACGATGCGTTCGGCAATTCCAGCCGAGGACATCGCTACATTTCTCGACGCCGACAAGGCGTTTGATGTCGTCTTGGGTTCGGCGTCCAACAACCCCTATGCGGTGCGCCTTGCCGCACCGCTTCAGACACATAGCCGCCGCTTCTGGTTTCACTTGCGGCCGTCATCCGGGATTTCCGCCTCTGCCAATGCCCATGCGGCACTGATCGAGGCCATTGTTTCACGCCAGCCAGACCATGCCAGCGATACAGCCGGAAAATTGATGAACTATCTGCGCACGCTTGCGCCATAAGCGCATCGATCTAATGGCTTTTACGAGTTTTGCATTTGAAAAGATCATCGTGGCAGTCGGAATTCTAATGTCAAATTCAATCCACTAGGGGAGAAGCTAAATTGCCTCGGCTTCACCTGGCATTTTATTCATGGAAGTCGACATTTTATGCAGGACATGGAGCGCAACGCTCATCTCCTCGTCACTCACGCCTTCGAGCAGCTCTTCACGCACATCTTCGGCAAGCTTGACCACCTGCTCGGCAAGACTTCTGCCTTCGGCCGTCATGACGATACGCTTGGCCCGGCGATCACCGGGAACTGCTTGCCTCTCGATAAAGGACTGCCGCTCGAGCCCGTCAAGCAACCGAACCATCGTTGCATTTTCGATCTCCAGAACTTCTGCCAGTTCCTTCTGGTAGAGCCCTTCCTGCTCCATCAAGGCAAGCAAGGTGCGTGCGCGCGCAAGTGTAAGTCCGCGTTCCTTGACGCGCGCGTCGAAAACGGTACGCACCTTGCGGTTGACCTTCGCCATGGCGTCGATCATCTCTGCCTTGAGGTCCAATTGGCTCATGTCCACCGTCTCGTCACATAGGGGCCTAATTATTAGATATGTCTGGTAAACGGAGCGCCACATATTTTCAACGCCGTCGTTGAACTTTCACGCAAGCGTGAAAGGCCGTTATCTCGATTGCGCCGATTTGCCTTCGCCATTCCCCATCGAAACAAAAGAAAAGCGGGCCAAAGCCCGCTTTCAGTCATCCATAGATATTGATTATCGATCAAGCTGGAAGAACGGCACCTTGTAACGTCATCAACTGATGCAGGAATGTTTCAGCCTTGGTGCGATGTTCGCTGGATGTTGCACT
Source organism: Brucella sp. BE17 (assembly GCF_039545455.1). Classification (NCBI taxonomy): domain Bacteria; kingdom Pseudomonadati; phylum Pseudomonadota; class Alphaproteobacteria; order Hyphomicrobiales; family Brucellaceae; genus Brucella; species Brucella sp. BE17. The sequence goes on from NZ_CP154467.1 coordinate 1,678,573, forward strand.
CTCCAGTGTTTCACGTGCATGTTCAATGCGACGCTGGATATCCGCTTTATCGAAGTCATCAATATGGGTTGCCGACTCAGCAAGCAAAGTGCAATTCTGTGGCGTGATATCGGCAAAACCACCGAAAACCACGTAAGAATCGGATTTACCGTCGGCAAGCTTCACAGAAACGACACCCGGCATAATCGTCGTCATCAACGGCGAATGACCGGCGAGTGCTGTCAGGTAGCCTTCGCTGCCCGGTATAACCACTTCCGTTACTTCTGCCGAAAGCAGGAGCCGCTCAGGCGACACGAGTTCGAATTGGAAAGCTTGAGCCATGGTTCTCACTTGATATTAGACATGAAAAGATTTTCCCGGCGGACATAATATCCGCCGGAAACTCAATTCATCAGGCAGCTTCTGCAGCCAGCTTCTTGGCCTTTTCCAGAGCCTCATCGATGCTGCCGACCATGTAGAAGGCAGCTTCTGGAAGATGATCGTAATCGCCTGCACAAAGGCCCTTGAAGCCCTTGATGGTGTCGGCGAGATCGACCAGCTTGCCCGGCGAACCGGTGAAGACTTCAGCCACGAAGAACGGCTGGCTGAGGAAGCGTTCGATCTTGCGCGCGCGCGCCACGGAGATCTTGTCTTCTTCCGACAGTTCGTCCATGCCAAGGATCGCGATGATGTCCTGAAGCGCCTTGTAGCGTTGCAGGATCGACTGAACCTCACGAGCCACACCGTAATGCTCTTCACCGACGATCATCGGATCCAGCATACGCGAAGTCGATTCCAGCGGATCAACGGCCGGGTAAATACCCTTTTCAGCGATCGAGCGGTTCAACGTGGTCGTTGCGTCAAGATGCGCGAACGAGGTTGCCGGTGCAGGGTCGGTCAAGTCATCGGCAGGAACATAAATCGCCTGCACGGAAGTAATCGAACCCTTGGTTGTCGTTGTAATACGCTCCTGCATGGCACCCATGTCGGTCGCCAGCGTCGGCTGATAGCCCACAGCCGAAGGAATACGACCCAGAAGAGCCGACAGTTCCGAACCAGCCTGCGTGAAGCGGAAGATATTGTCCACGAAGAACAGAACGTCCTGGCCCTTGTCGCGGAAGTTTTCAGCAACCGTCAGACCCGAAAGGGCAACACGGGCACGCGCACCCGGAGGCTCGTTCATCTGACCGTAAACAAGTGCGGCTTTCGAGCCTTCACCACCACCGAGCTTGTTCACGCCCGATTCGATCATTTCGTGGTAAAGATCATTGCCTTCACGGGTACGTTCACCAACACCGGCGAAAACCGAGTAACCACCGTGCGCCTTGGCGACGTTGTTGATGAGTTCCATGATAAGAACGGTCTTGCCAACGCCGGCACCACCAAACAGGCCGATCTTGCCGCCCTTGGCGTAAGGCGCGAGAAGGTCGACGACCTTGATGCCCGTAACCAGAATTTCAGCTTCAGTCGACTGCTCTGTATATTCAGGCGCAGGCTGGTGAATGGCGCGCAGCGTCTTGGTCTTGAGCGGACCGGCTTCGTCAACGGGCTCGCCGATGACGTTCATGATACGACCCAGAGTTTCTTCGCCGACTGGAACCATAATCGGGTTGCCGGTATCGCGAACTTCCTGACCACGAACCAGACCTTCGGTCGCGTCCATAGCGATGGTACGAACCGTGTCTTCACCCAGATGCTGCGCCACTTCGAGAACCAGACGATGGCCCTGATTGTCGAGTTCAAGCGCGTTGAGGATCAGCGGAAGCTGGCCTTCGGGAAACTTGACGTCGACGACGGCGCCGATGACCTGCGTGATACGGCCAGTCGCACCGCTCGCTGTCGCAGTCTTTGGGCTTGCTGCCTTCGGAGCTGACGACTTGACAGCGGCAGGCTTGGCTGCTGCTGGTTTTGGCGCTGCTGCTGGCTTTGAAGCCGCGGGCTTCTTAGCGGGTGCTTTGGCTGCAGGCTTCGCCTCGGCCGCGGCGGGTGTTTTCGGGGTCGCTGCTTTTGCCATCGATCCTTACCTTCCTTTAGCATGACACCGAAAAGTTGCAGCCTCTTCGGAAGATCATGCGGTAAAACCAAACTTCAGAGCATTTCCAGCAAAAGTGCGTAAGCGGCTTTGCGCCGGATAATGCGTAACAAGTCCTTAGAGCGCTTCCGCGCCCGAAATAATTTCGATCAGTTCCTTGGTGATCTGCGCCTGACGCTGACGGTTATACGTGATCGACAATTTGTTGATCATGTCGCCCGCATTGCGCGTCGCATTATCCATGGCACTCATCTTCGCGCCCATCTCACCGGCAACGTTTTCCAGCAATGCGCGGAAAATCTGCACCGAGATATTGCGTGGGATCAGCGTGCTCAGGATTGCTGCCGGATCAGGTTCATATTCGTAGATTGCATCACCCGCCGTTTCCGCCTGCGAAGTATCACCTGCCGAGGCAGGAATAAGCTGCTGGGCGGTCGGAATCTGTGCAATCACCGACTTGAACTCGGAATAAAACAGCGTGCAGACGTCGAATGCGCCTTCTTCGAACAAAGAAATAATCTTCTGTCCGATCTGGTCGGCATGCACGAAGGCAAGCTGTTTCACTTCACGCAGATTGACGTGATCAATGAGCAGCGAAGTGAATTCACGGCGCAGAATATCCGCGCCCTTCTTGCCGACTGTTATGATCTTAACCGTCTTGCCTTCAGCCAAAAGCTTGCGGGCATGATCACGCGCAAGACGCGCAATCTGCGAGTTGAAACCGCCGCAAAGACCACGCTCCGCGGTGCAGACGACGAGCAGATGCACATCGTCCTTACCCGTACCAGCCATCAGGGCCGGCGCATCTTCACCCGAAACATTCTGCGCGATATTTGCGAGAACGGCACCCATGCGCTGCGAGTAAGGCCGTGCAGCCTCCGCAGCTTCCTGAGCACGGCGCAACTTGGCCGCTGCGACCATCTGCATCGCCCGGGTGATTTTCTGCGTCGCCTTGACCGAGGCGATACGGTTTCTCAGATCCTTTAGTGAAGGCATCCGTTCATCCCGTCTGAAGCATGATTCCGAAAAGTTGCCGGCTTTTCGGATAAAATCATGCGGCTAAACATAAATCAGGCAAAAGACTTGGCGTAAGCGTCGATCGCCGCTTTGAGCTTGCCCTTGATATCATCGCTGATGGCTTTCTCATCGCGGATCGCATCCAGCACATCCTTGTGCTCATTGCGCAGCGAAGAAAGAAGACCTTCTTCGAACTTGCTAACCTGATTGACGGCGAGCTTGTCAAGATAGCCATTCACACCGGCAAAGATCACGGCAACCTGTTCTTCCGTCTTGAGCGGCGAGAACTGCGGCTGCTTGAGAAGCTCGGTCAAACGTGCACCACGGTTAAGCAGACGCTGCGTCGAAGCATCAAGATCGGAACCGAACTGTGCGAAGGCCGCCATTTCACGGTACTGCGCGAGTTCACCCTTGATCGAGCCTGCAACCTGCTTCATGGCCTTGATCTGAGCGGCGGAACCAACGCGCGAAACCGACAGACCGACGTTAACAGCCGGACGGATACCCTGATAGAACAGATTGGTTTCAAGGAAGATCTGGCCGTCGGTGATCGAGATCACATTGGTCGGAATAAAGGCCGAAACGTCGTTGCCCTGCGTTTCGATGACCGGCAGAGCCGTCAGCGAGCCAGCGCCGCTTTCGTCATTGAGCTTTGCAGCGCGTTCGAGAAGACGCGAGTGCAGATAGAAAACGTCGCCCGGATAAGCTTCACGGCCCGGAGGACGACGCAGCAGAAGCGACATCTGACGATAGGCAACAGCCTGCTTGGACAGATCGTCATAGCCGATCAGTGCGTGCTGACCATTGTCGCGGAAATATTCGCCGATGGCGCAGCCTGCGAAAGGTGCTAGATACTGCATCGGAGCCGGATCGGAAGCAGTTGCCGCGATCACGACGGAATATTCAAGAGCGCCGCGTTCTTCAAGAACCTTCACGAACTGTGCAACGGTCGAACGCTTCTGGCCGATAGCCACATAGACGCAATAAAGCTTTTCTTTCTCGGGGCCATTATCGTGGATCGCCTTCTGGTTAAGGAAGGCGTCGAGAATGATCGCAGTCTTGCCGGTCTGGCGGTCACCGATGACCAGCTCACGCTGGCCACGGCCAACCGGGATAAGAGCATCAACGGCCTTGAGGCCGGTCGACATCGGCTCATGAACCGACTTGCGCGGGATGATGCCGGGTGCCTTGACGTCCACGCGGCGACGCTCGGTTGCCTTGATCGGACCCTTTCCGTCAATCGGGTTGCCGAGCGCGTCAACAACGCGGCCAAGCAGGCCCGGACCGACAGGAACGTCAACGATCGCGCCGGTACGCTTGACGACGTCGCCTTCCTTGATGTCACGGTCGGCACCGAAGATAACGACACCGACATTGTCATTTTCAAGGTTCAGCGCCATGCCGCGAATACCACCGGGGAATTCGACCATTTCGCCAGCCTGAACATTGTCCAGACCATAAACACGAGCAATACCGTCACCGACGGACAGAACCTGACCGACTTCCGAGACCTCAGCCTCTTTGCCGAAATTCTTGATTTGCTCTTTCAGGATAGCGGAAATTTCCGCGGCGCGGATGTCCATCAGCCGACCTCTTTCAGTGCAAGCTTGAGAGAAGAAAGTTTTGTGCGAAGGGACGTGTCGATCTGACGCGAACCCATTTTGACGATAAGACCGCCGAGGATCGACGGATCGACGGTGACGTTGATCGTCACGTCCTTGCCGGCCACGCTTTTCAGCGTTGCCTTCAATTCGTTTTGCTGCGCCGCAGTCAACGCATGCGCAGAAATCACATCGGCGGAAACCTCGCCGCGATGTTCGGCTGCAATCTTGCGGAAAGCGGCAATGATACCCGGCACCGCGAAAAGACGCCGGTTGCGCGCAACAACGCGCAGAAAATTGCCAACCAGCCCCTTGATGCCCGCCTTGTCGGCAATCGCGCCAATGGCGTGCAGCTGGTCTTCTGCAGAGAAGACCGGACTGGTTATTAAACGCTTGAGATCGTCGCTTCCATTAAGAAGGGCCTCGAAACGGCCAAGATCTTTTTCCACAGCGGCAATAGAATTTGCCTCTAGCGCCAGATCGAAAAGCGATCCGGCGTAACGCTGTGCGACACCTGAAATGAGCGAAGACGTTTCAGCCACGAACAACCTGCTCTCTACGTTGAAATCATCCTTTTGGACCCTAATTTCGCTCAGGAAACCAAGCCGATGATTTTATTGAATCTTTCCGGAGAACCTCTGACGCGCGGACACGCCAACACCGAAATGTGATTGCCGTCTAGCATAGACGAACGGGACTCGCAACACGCGAATCCCGCACTTTTATGTAAGTTTGGTCGTGTTTTTCGATTTAAAAACCTGGCCGCTTAACCGATAAAGCCGAAAGCATAGAGGAGTGGACCTGCCGCCAGCAAAAATTCGATGATGGCAGCCCCCCAGTTATAGAGCGTCCCACCCCTATCTGACATCATGGAAATAAAGCGCCCGAACAGCGCAAATCCCCATACGGCGCCAAGGACGACCCACAAGAACGGCTGCGCAAAGATAAGGCAGCCGAAGCCTAAGCCCAGATAAGGACCGGCAAGAACCGCACGTATGGAACCGAAGGCTTCAGGCCGCGCATTGATCGGTTGCAGGCGAAGCAATTTCATGGTGATGCCCGGCGCAAACAGCATGATAAGACCAGCAAAGGCGGTTAGCGCGGCAGAACACCATGCCATCCATTCGCCGGTCGTTGCAGGAAGATAGAGCTCCATCAGTATACCCCTATGGTTTGAAACTCTGTAGCGAGAAAACCATCGCGTTTCCACACCCGCGCACTTCACAGGAAGCTTTGCGGGTCAATATCCACCTGAACACGAACCGAACCGCGTGCCTTTGGCGCATTGCTCAGCACTGCGCGGATAAACGCCTGAATATCGGCGCGTTTCGTGCCATGGATCAGAATGCGGAAACGATAACGCCCGCGTATGAGGGCAAGCGGCGCTTCCGCAGGTCCAAGCACCGAAATATCAGAAGAAGAAGGCGCGGCACGGCGTAGCGCACGGGCATGGTTTTCAGCATCTACGCGGCTATCGGCAGAAATGATCAGCGCCGCAAGCCGCCCGAATGGCGGCAACAGACTGCGCTCGCGCTCTTCGATCTCGCGAGCATAAAAGGCATCCGAATCACCACTCACGATCGCCCGCATCACCGGGTGATCCGGCTGATAGGTTTGAAGTAGCCCAAGGCTTTTGCGCCCTGTGCGCCCAGCGCGGCCCGTCACCTGATTGAGCAGCTGAAACGTGCGTTCAGCAGCACGCGGATCGCCATTGGCAAGGCCGAGATCGGCATCGATGACGCCCACCAGCGTCATATTGGGAAAATTATGGCCTTTGGCGACCAACTGCGTGCCGATCACAATATCCGCCTCGCCCTTGGCAATGGCATCGAGTTCCAGCCGCAGACGCTTGACACCCCCCGCCATGTCGGACGACAGAACAATGATTCGCGCCTCGCTGAACGTTGCCGCCACTTCTTCGGCAATCCGTTCCACGCCTGGGCCGCAGGCGACCAGATGATCGAGCGTGCCGCATTCGGGGCAGGCATCAGGCGTCGGCTCATGATAGCCGCACTGGTGACACATGAGCTGGCCGCGAAAGCGATGCTCAACCAGCCAGCTTGAACATTGCGGACATTGAAAGCGATGGCCGCAGACCCGGCAGAGCGTCAAAGGCGCGTAGCCACGCCGGTTGAGGAACAAAAGCGCCTGTTCGCCGCGTGCCACCGTTTTGCCGATTTCCTCAGTGAGCGCTGGCGACAGAAACCGTCCGGGCGGCGGCGGAGAACGCCGCATGTCAATGGTTTTGAGATCAGGAAGAGCGGCGTCTGCATAACGCCCATAAAGCTTGATTCGCTTATAACGCCCCTGATCGGCATTGACCTGACTTTCAATCGACGGCGTGGCTGACGCCAACACGACGGGAAAGCCGCCAATATGTGCACGCACCACCGCCATATCGCGGGCATTATAAAAAACGCGGTCTTCCTGCTTATAGGCCGGATCATGCTCCTCATCGACCACGATGAGGCCAAGATCGCGAAATGGCAAAAACAGCGCGGAACGCGCACCGGCCACCACCCGCACGGTGCCTTCGGCCACCTGGCGCCACACGCGTTCACGGGTACGGGGGGCAAGATCGGAATGCCATTCGGCGGGTTTTGCCCCGAATCGCTCATGAAAACGGTCGAGAAACTGTTGCGTCAGCGCAATTTCCGGCAAGAGAATAAGCACCTGCCTGCCCTGCTCCAGCGCTTTTGCAACCGCCTCAAAATAGACTTCCGTCTTGCCCGAACCGGTCACGCCGTCGAGAAGTGTGACCGAAAACTGGTTTTCTTCCACGGATTTCGCCAGCATGTCAGATGCCGCCTGCTGATCTTCCGACAATTGCGCCCGACCATATTCGATATCGGGTTTTGCCACGACCGCAGGTGGCGGCAGCGACACCTCCTCGAACACGCCCTGACTTTTAAGCCCGTCCACCACAGTCAGTGAAACGCCTGCGGCATGGGCAAGGCCGGAACGGGTCCACGCAAGTCCCTCGCGCACAAGCTCCATCACCCGCAGGCGCGCATCAGTCATGCGTTCGGGTTCTCCGCCGTTATAGCGCAGACCGGCAACGGACGGTTCGGGATCGAAAGCCGCAGGCACGCGCAAGATCATCCGCGCCACCATGCCCGGCGGCGACAACGTATAATCAGCCGCCCAGCGCATGAAGCGCAGCATGTCGGCATTGACCGGCGGACAATCAAAAACTTGCGCAATGGCCCGCAGTTTCGACACATTGACCTGATCACTTTCACCGTCGCAAACGATGCCCGGCACTTCGCGCGGCCCCAGAGGCACGCGCACAACCGATCCCGGCTGAACCGTCATGCCCTCTGGAACCAGATAGGAATAAGCGCGTTCGGCAGGCATGGGGACGAGCACCGGAACCACCCGTAAAGCGGGTTCGGCAAAGAGGCCCAAAATATCGTGCGAATCTTTCGACATGATTGCGTGACCTTGGCGCGGCTTTGCGCTAAAGAAAAGCCACCTTCCGGGATTTAAATTGGTTTAAATTCCTCAAACCCCACCGCGCTCACTATGGAGGAACGATGTTATGAAGTTTTTCGTCGACACTGCGGACGTCAAGGAAATTCGCGAACTCAACGATTTAGGTCTGGTCGACGGCGTGACCACCAACCCGTCACTGATCTTGAAATCGGGTCGTGACATCATCGAAGTCACCAAGGAAATCTGCTCTTTCGTCAAGGGCCCGGTTTCGGCTGAAGTCGCTGGCACCGAATATGAGCAGATCATGAAGGAAGCCGCGGTCATTTCCAAGATCGCAGACAATATCTGCATCAAGTTGCCGCTGACGCTCGACGGTCTCAAGGCGTGCAAGGCTTTGACCTCGGATGGTCACAAGACCAATGTGACGCTGTGCTTCTCGGCCAATCAGGCGCTTCTCGCTGCAAAAGCCGGAGCGACTTTTGTTTCGCCCTTTATCGGTCGTCTCGACGATACCGGCATTAACGGCATGGAACTGATTGCTGAAATCCGCACTATTTTCGACAATTACGATTTCCAGACCGAAATTCTTGCGGCTTCGATCCGTACCGTCAATCACGTCAAGGAAGCAGCGCTGATCGGTGCCGATGTCGTCACCGCGCCACCTGCAACGCTGAAAGGTCTGGTAAAGCATCCGCTGACCGACAAGGGGCTTGAAGCCTTCCTCGCCGATTGGGCCAAGACGGGTCAGAAGATCGCCTGATCGATCACCATCTTCAAAGAAAAAGGCGGGTCAATGACCCGCCTTTTTTGTGTTTCATTCCCATGTCATCTCCCCCTTGATGACTTTGGCCCCGAGCTCCAGACTGCTTTCACCGCCAAGATCGGGATAGCGTTTTTTCATCGCGACGATCAGCTCGCCACTGTCCTTTGCCTTGGCGGCTTCCTCCTCAAAAGCAACGAGATAATCGCGGGTGAATGTGATCGCCGAAACATCCGTTGCCGAGCCGGACGTCATATGCGCGGGAACGACAATAGCAGGATCACGGGCGGCAATACTATCAAGGGTGGCGATCCATGCTTTGCGCTGCTCTGCCTCCGGCGTATCGGCAATCCACACATGTTCGCCCGCCGTAATCAGCACACCGCCGAATATGGCTTTGAGCGACGGCACCCAGAGATAGCGCCGGTTGTCCATGCCTTGCGCTTCAACGATCTCGATGGCATTGCCGTCAAGCTCCAGCGCCTTTGCATCGGATGCTTCGGGGATAACGACATCCGATAAGGCTTGCGGACCATTTTCCTTGAGCTGCGGTCCCCAAACCTTGAGCTTTTCTGCAACATTGCCCTTGATCGCTTCGACCGTTTCCGGTGCCGCAATGACACGGGCGTCGGGAAACGCTGATCTGATCGGCCCAAGGCTGAAATAATAGTCCGGGTCGCTCTGACTGACATAGATCATGGTCAGTTTCTTCCCGCTCTCGCGGATCTTTTCAGCAACCGCCTTGCCGTCCGAAAGGGTGAAGCCGCCATCGAGCAGGATTGCTTCACTCTCCCCTTCCAGAAGAACGGGGGTGCGTAAAAAGCCGTTTTCATCGGCCTGAAAATATTGCCATTTTAACGGTTTGGCCGCTTCTTGCGCCGTTGCATGCCCCGCCATTGCCAGCCCTGCAGCAAAGGCAAGACCACTGACAATTCCAAAAACTCGTTTCATCCGACTACTCCTATTACAAGCTGGTTTGAACCAATGGACGTATGGTCCACTTCGTATGCAGGAATATTCAGTTTGTGTATTTATTGATAAAAAACAAGAAGTTAAATTATAATTCCATAGGAACACCAATGTTACCTTGTTCAATATATTATGCTTTTTACAGGTTAGAGCACCGTGCACCCGGCCGCCCCCGCCGGGAAACTCCACCATGTTGAAGTTTCCCGTCGCGCTTTTCAAAAAGCAACTGTGATTTTGAAGTCAACTGGCAGAACAAAAAGCGGCACACTGCGGCGCCGCTTTTAAATACTATGCAAAATTACATCAGAGCTTTGACAACTTCATCGCAAGCGAAAGGTAAATCTGCTGTGCCAGTTCTTCTGCGGCACGCTTGGTCGCATCGCGCTGAGCGCGCAGGTTGGCGAATTCCTGACGCGGACGGTCGAACGATGCGCCCGCGGTGCGGGTGCCGCGCGCCACAGGCTTGCCGTCCATGTCACGCAGCACGAAATTTGACGTCGCCTTGATAATCCCTGCCGACGGCCGACCAGTGCGGTCGGTCCGATCACCGATATCCACGCTCACAGCATTCAATGCCTTAAGGCCCAATCCAAGGCTTAGCCTGTAGTTCGGATGGGCAGGCTCACCTGCACCACCGCTCAACAGGAAGATCAGCTGATTACGGACCTGCTGCCCGAACACGTTACCAGCTGGTTCTATGGCCACCGAAGCAAGCTTGCTGCGCATATCCGGTGCCGCACTACCACCGATGGTAGCACCCGCATTGCCAGATGAATAAAGCGGCTGCGCGGTGCAGCCTGCAAGGAGTATCACAGCACCCAGTGCTACAAAACCAGCGCGAACAGACTTGACTGCGGACAAAAAGCGATCAGGCAACGACATTGACGATCCTTTGCGGAACCACGATGATTTTCTTCGGCGAGCCCCCATCAAGTGCTGCCTTGACGAAGTCAAGTTCGAGCACCGCCTGCTGGATGCTAGCTTGATCAGCGTCGCGGGCGATTGTCAAATCCCCCCGCTTCTTTCCGTTGATTTGAACAGGCAGGACGATCTCGTTTTCCACCACCAATGCCGGATCGAAAACCGGCCATGGCGCACGCGCAACCAGCGTCTGCTGACCAGCAATCTTTCCGTCCAAAACCTTAAGGCATTGTTCGGCCAGGTGCGGCATCATCGGTGCGAGCATGATGATCAGCATTTCGGTGGCTTCACGGGTTGCGGCTTTCAAGGCATCATTCGCCTTGGCCGACGCCACCTGCTGCAACGGTTGAGCCAAGATGTTGAGCAACTCATAAAGACGTGCAACGGCGCGATTGAAGGCCAGTTTCTCGATATCGTCACCGACCGACTTGACGGCCTTGTGCACAGCCTTGGAAACGGCAAGCGCCTCGCCTTCACTGCCCGCTTTCGGCGCAACATTTGCAAGCGCATCTGCTGCTTCAAAGACAAGGCGCCAGACGCGCTGCACAAAACGATGCGCGCCTTCAGCCCCCGCTTCCGTCCAGATCACATCGCGCTCAGGCGGCGAATCGGAAAGCACGAACCAGCGTGCCGTATCCGCACCATAGGATGCGATGATGTCATCGGGATCGACGACATTCTTCTTCGACTTCGACATTTTTTCAATCGAGCCGATTTCAACCGCTTCACCCGTTTCGATCAGCGTGGCCCGACGTGCGCCATCCACTTCCTCGATGCGAATATCGGCGGGTGCCACCCATTGGCCATTGGCCTTATAGGTTTCATGCACCACCATGCCCTGCGTGAACAGTCCCTTGAACGGCTCATCGACGCCGACATGGCCTGCGACCTTCATGGCGCGGGTAAAGAAACGCGAATACAACAGATGCAGGATCGCATGCTCGATGCCACCAATATATTGATCGACCGGCAACCAGCGATCCGCAGCCGCACGGTCCGTTGGCTCGTTTTCCCATGGTGCAGTGAAGCGCGTATAATACCATGATGAATCGACAAACGTGTCCATCGTGTCCGTCTCGCGACGCGCTTCGCCACCACATTTGGGGCATTTCACATGCCGCCAGGTCGCATGACGGTCGAGCGGATTACCGGGACGGTCGAATTCGACATCATCAGGCAGCTTGACTGGCAGATCGGCACGCGGCACCGGGTTGACGCCACAGCTTTCGCAATGAACCATCGGGATCGGACAGCCCCAATAGCGCTGGCGCGAAATGCCCCAGTCGCGCAGACGGAACTGCACCTTGCGGCTGGCCTGCGGGCGACCATCAAGCTCGGTCTTTTCAAGACGCTCCGCGACTTCATTGAAAGCGGCATCCGGCGCAAGCCCATCGAGGAAGCGCGAATTGATCATCACGCCGTCATCGGTAAAGGCGGTTTCGCCAACACTGAAACTGGCCGCGTCCTCACCTTTCGGCAGAACAACCGGCGTGACTTTCAAGCCGTATTTATTGGCAAAATCCAGATCGCGCTGATCATGCGCCGGACAGCCGAACACCGCACCCGTACCATATTCCATCAACACGAAATTGGCGACATAGAGTGGCAATTCCCAGTTCTCATCGAAGGGGTGTTTGACCTTGATGCCTGTATCAAACCCCTTCTTGTCAGCAGTTTCTAGTGCTGCAAGAGAAGTGCCTTGCTGATGGCATTCATCGATAAAGCCGGAAAGTCTGGCATTACCTAGCGCAATATGTTTTGCCAATGGATGATCGGCGGAGATCGCCACGAAAGCCGCACCGAACAACGTGTCGGGACGGGTGGTGTAAACCTCGACTTCCGAAAAACCTTGCGGTGCTGTCGCGCCATCGAGCGCGAAACGAACCTGCAAGCCTTCCGACTTGCCGATCCAGTTCTTCTGCATGAGGCGGACTTTTTCCGGCCATTGGTCGAGCGTATCGAGCCCCGACAGCAATTCCTCGCTGAAATCGGTGATCTTGAAAAACCATTGTGTCAGTTCGCGCTGTTCGACCAGCGCACCCGAACGCCAGCCGCGCCCATCCACCACCTGCTCATTGGCAAGCACGGTATTGTCGACGGGATCCCAATTGACCTTGGAGGTCTTGCGTGTCACCAGACCTTTTTCAAAAAGATCGATGAACAGCATCTGCTGGCGATGATAATACTCCACATCGCAGGTCGCAAATTCGCGTGACCAGTCGAGCGACAAACCCATAGATTTGAGCTGGCTCTTCATGGTGGCGATGTTCTGATAGGTCCATTCCTTAGGATGAACCTTGTTCTGCATTGCCGCATTTTCCGCAGGCATGCCGAATGCGTCCCAGCCCATTGGATGTAGAACGTTAAAACCCTTGGCGCGCTTATAGCGGGCGACCACATCGCCCATCGCATAATTGCGCACATGGCCCATATGGATGCGCCCCGATGGATAGGGAAACATCTCTAGGACGTAATATTTCTCGCGAGGGTCGCTGTTATCGGTTTCAAAAGTCCGGTTTTCGTCCCAGATTTTCTGCCAATGTGCTTCCGCCATGCGGGGATTATAACGTTCGGCTGCCATGAGCGTATTTACTCGTACGAAGGTGATGCAATAAAGAGAGTCGGTATTGAGCGCGACCTTCATCATGGTTTGAAGGTAGCGTCAAGTTTTTGCGGAAAAAAGACCGGAAAGTGAGAGTTTCATGGCCGATATCGTCGCCAGTCTCGATGCAGTCAGGAAAAAAGTCGCCGAGGCAGAAAAAGAGGCCCATCGCCCTTCCGGCTCGGTGGCACTCGTAGCCGTATCGAAAACCTATGATGGCGATACGATCACACCCGTTCTTGAAGCAGGACAACGCATTTTTGGCGAAAACCGTGTGCAGGAAGCGTTGGCCAAATGGCCTCAACTGCGCGAAAAATATTCCGGTATCGAGTTGCATTTGATCGGCCCACTGCAATCCAACAAGGCAGCGGATGCGGTCGCTCTTTTCGACGTGATCGAAACCGTCGACCGTGAAAAGATCGCAGCCGCACTCGCCACGGAAATCAAGAAGCAGGGAAAGTCGCCAAGACTTTACGTGCAGGTCAATACCGGCCTTGAAGAGCAGAAAGCAGGGATCGCGCCCAAAGACGCTGTGGCCTTCGTCGAACGTTGCCGCGACCATCACGGTCTTTTGATAGAAGGCCTGATGTGCATTCCGCCTGCGGACGAAAATCCCGGACCGCATTTTGCGCTGCTGGAAAAGCTAGCCCTTAAAGCCAGCGTCGAAAAGCTTTCCATGGGCATGTCCGGCGATTATGAAACGGCCGTCGGTTTCGGTGCCACATCGGTGCGGGTTGGCTCGGCAATTTTTGGCGAGAGGGATTATAGCTAACCCATATCCCGGCTGCGTCATTGTGGACCTATGCCTGTCCATTGGTCTAATTTACGTTGCCCGCCCGAAAGACTAGTTAGAGTAGAAGCGGCTTTGAGCCGCGCACCGGCAGAGAGGATGCCGGACATTTAGGAGGAATTCATGTCGGAGAAGCTTTACCCGGTCCTGCCAGAGGCAAAGAAAAATACCCTTATCGACAACGAAAAATATCTGGAGTGGTACAAGGAAAGCGTGACCGATCCGGATGGTTTCTGGGCCAAGCATGGTCGCCGCATCGATTGGTTCAAGCCTTTCACCAAGGTCAAGGACACCAGCTTCGATGGCGATGTTTCCATCAAATGGTATGAGGATGGCGTCACCAATGTTTCTTACAACTGCATTGATCGGCACCTGAAAAGCCGTGGTGATCAGGTCGCCATCATCTGGGAAGGCGACAACCCCTATATCGACAAGAAGGTCACCTATCGCGAGTTGCACGAAAATGTCTGCCGTCTCGCCAATGTGCTCAAAAAGCATGGTGTGAAGAAAGGCGACCGCGTCACCATCTATCTGCCGATGATCCCGGAAGCCGCTTACGCCATGCTTGCCTGCGCGCGCATCGGCGCTGTGCATTCCGTCGTCTTTGCGGGTTTCTCGCCTGAAGCACTTGCAGGGCGCATCGTCGATTGCGAATCCACTTTCGTGATTACCGCCGATGAAGGCGTTCGTGGTGGCAAGCCGGTGGCATTGAAAGAAAATACCGACACCGCCATCGATATTGCTGCCAAGCAATATGTCATGGTCAACAAGGTGCTTGTGGTGCGCCGGACTGGCGGCAAGGTGAGTTGGGGTCGCGGACGCGATCTCTGGTATCATCAGGAAGTCGCAAGCGTGGAACCCACTTGCGAACCCGAACCGATGAATGCGGAAGATCCGCTGTTCATTCTTTATACGTCCGGTTCCACCGGTAAGCCAAAGGGTGTGCTGCATACGACCGCTGGCTATCTCGTCTATGCCTCAATGACACATCAATATGTCTTCGACTATCATGATGGTGACATCTACTGGTGTACGGCGGATGTGGGCTGGGTGACGGGGCACTCCTATATCGTTTATGGACCGCTCGCCAATGGTGCCACGACATTGATGTTCGAGGGCGTTCCCAACTTCCCCGATCAGGCGCGTTTCTGGGAAGTCGTGGACAAGCACCACGTCAATATCTTCTATACGGCACCGACCGCCATCCGCGCCCTGATGGGGGCTGGCGACGACTTCGTCACGCGCTCCTCGCGCTCGACGCTCCGCCTGCTCGGTTCGGTTGGCGAGCCGATCAATCCGGAAGCCTGGGAATGGTATTACAACGTCGTTGGTGATCAGCATTCACCAATTGTCGATACATGGTGGCAGACGGAAACGGGTGGCATTCTGATTACGCCGCTTCCCGGTGCGACCGATCTTAAGCCCGGTTCGGCAACACGGCCGTTCTTTGGCATCAAACCGCAACTGGTCGATCCCGAAGGCGCAGTTCTTGAGGGTGCTTCCGATGGCAACCTGTGCATCACCGATAGCTGGCCGGGCCAGATGCGGACGCTTTACGGCGACCATGCGCGTTTCAAGGAAGCCTATTTCTCTACCTATAAGGGTAAATATTTCACCGGCGACGGCTGCCGTCGCGACGAAGACGGCTATTACTGGATCACTGGTCGCGTCGATGATGTGCTCAATATTTCCGGCCATCGTCTGGGGACGGCGGAAATCGAATCGGCGCTCGTCTCGCACCATTCGGTTTCCGAGGCTGCCGTGGTGGGCTATCCGCACCCCATCAAGGGGCAGGGCATTTATTGCTATGTGACACTGATGACTGGTGCCGATGCGCAGGACGCCGACGAGCTGCGCAAGGAATTATCGCAATATGTGCGCAAGGAAATCGGACCGATCGCCACGCCCGACAAAATCCAGTTCTCACCGGGCCTACCCAAAACCCGTTCAGGCAAGATCATGCGCCGAATCCTGCGCAAGATCGCCGAGGACGAGTGCACTTCACTGGGCGATACATCGACACTCGCCGATCCGGGCGTCGTGGACGAACTGATCGAAAATCGCCAGAACAAGAAATAAATATAGACAAAAAGGCCGGGGCAATCCCGGCCTTTTCAATTGGAATTATCTCAAATTAAAAATCAATGGTCCGTCCCTTGATCTCCCAATCGCCAAAACGAGCAGGGTCTTTGCCGCCGCGACCGCCGATTTCACGCGGCGCCGTCTCTGCTTTCTCGGCTACACGCCGCGCTTCCGCTTCCTTCAGCGCACGCTGCGCCGCAGGCGGCAAATGGTCAAAGGCTCGCGGTTGCATATCTGTTGCGCCTTCGACATCATCAGATTTTTCATTCATCGCCATATTCCAATTTTAGACATGCATTATTGAAGCGTATGCTTTTCATCCCCATCATATAGGCAGCCATCTTATAGCCAGAAAGGCTTTTGGTGCAAAACTCTTTGGAGACAAGCACCGTCAATTTGGAGACCGCCACGAATGAATATGACGAAAACTGCCATGTTGATCGCGCTCATGACGTTCATGTTCATGAGCATCGGCTATTTGCTTGGTGGCGGCGGCGGCATGATGATTGCACTGGTAATCGCTGTCGCCATGAACCTGTTCGGGTATTGGAACTCCGACAAGATGGTGCTGCGCATGTATAATGCGCAGGAAGTGGATGAGCGCACCGCCCCCGATTATTATCGCATGGTCAGCGGACTTGCTGCCAATGCGGGCCTGCCAATGCCAAAGGTCTATATTATCCATGAAGACCAGCCCAACGCCTTTGCCACCGGACGCAACCCAGAAAATGCCGCGGTTGCTGCAACAACCGGCCTCCTCCAGCGCCTGAGTCCGGAAGAAGTGGCAGGCGTGATGGCGCATGAACTTGCGCATGTGCAAAACCGTGACACGCTCACCATGACAATCGTGGCAACCATTGCCGGTGCCATTTCCATGCTGGGCAATTTCGCCTTCTTTCTCCGCGGAAATCGTGAAAATGGCAATGGTATCATGGGTATCGTCGGCATGATCCTCGCCATGGTAGTCGCCCCCTTTGCCGCCATGATCGTCCAGATGGCGGTGAGCCGTACCCGTGAATATGCAGCCGACAAGCGCGGTGCGGAAATCTGCGGCAATCCGCTGTGGCTGTCATCGGCGCTGGGCAAGATCGCCCGCAGTGCAAAAGCCATTCCCAATGAGGAAGCCGAGCATAATCCGGCGACCGCGCATATGTTCATCATCAATCCCTTAAGCGGGCGTGGTGCGGATAGTCTGTTCTCCACCCACCCCGATACCGACAACCGTATTGCAGCCCTTGAACAACTGGCTGGTGAGATGGGAATCCGTTCCGCAAACATGCGCCAGCCTTCTGCCCCTTCCCAAAGCACGGGTCCATGGGGTAATGCAGGCTCTAACAGCAATGACGGTTCCGGCTTTCGGGGACCGTGGTCGTAAAAGCCTATCCTGAAAAGTAGAACAGCGTGACGAATAAAAAGCCCGCAAAGAAGCGGGACGATAAAAAACCGCAAGCCAGCAACCATGCGACAGAGCGTGCCGAACAGCGGCCCGGTCTTGCTGCGCGACTGTGTGCGGCACGCCTGCTTGGCGCGGTCATTGAAAAGAAGACCTCGCTCGATGGGCTGACCGACAATGTCCACGGCCATCCGCAATATCTGGCGCTGGAGCCGCGCGACCGTTCGCTGGTTCGCGCCATTCTGGGGTCTGCCTTGCGCAATCGCGGCGCAATCGAACGCGCCATCAAAAAGCGTCTCGACCGTCCGCTGCCTGAAAATGCGGTGGCCCTCAAACATCTGCTGCATATCGCGGTGGCCCAGATTTTCTATCTCGACCTGCCCGATCATTCGGCCGTTGATCTTGCGGTTGAAGCGGCAAACAGCGATCCGCGCAATCGCAAATATGCTGGTCTCGTCAATGCCCTTCTGCGCCGTCTTTCGCGCAACAAGGACCGGGCTCTTGCCCACAGCCAAGAGCCGCACACAAACGTGCCGGAATGGTTTGCAAAAAGCCTGACGGAAGCTTACGGCCCGGAAAAGGCAGCAAGCATCCTTGCCATGCATGCCTATGAGCCTGCAATCGACTTTACGCTCAAAGGCGATCCGCAAATCTGGGCCGAAAAACTCGGCGGTGTGGCGCTGCCAAACGGCTCCGTGCGTCTGCAAACGGTCCAGGGAAATATTACGGACCTGCCCGGTTTTGCCGAAGGCGAATGGTGGGTACAGGACGTGGCAGCAAGTCTGCCAGCGCACCTGATGGGCGACATCAAAGGCAAGCGCGTTGCCGATCTTTGTGCCGCGCCGGGTGGAAAAACCGCACAGCTCGTCCAGCAAGGGGCCGATGTGACAGCACTTGATCTGTCCGAAAACCGGCTGAAACGCCTTGAGGGCAATCTGGAGCGTTTAGGCTTTAAAGCACAGACTATCGCCATCAATCTGATGGATTATACACCGGACGAATTGTTTGACGCAGTCCTGCTGGATGCGCCCTGCTCGTCCACCGGCACCGTGCGCCGCCATCCCGACGTGCCATGGACAAAGACAGCACAGGATGTGGAAAAACTCGCCAGCCTTCAGGCAAAGCTTTTGCAGCAGGCAGCCACTCTGGTCAAACCGGGCGGCACGATTGTGTTTTCCAATTGCTCGCTGCATCCGCTCGAAGGTGAGGACATGGCGCGTCAGGCGCTCCAAAACACCAATCTGGAAGCCTGGCCGATCACCCCGGATGATTGCCCCGGCTTTGAGGCGCTGATAACGCAGGAAGGCTTTTTGCGTTCGACGCCTGCCGACCTGCCCGCAGGCCATTTTGATGCTGATCCACATATGGCTGGAATGGATGGTTTCTTCGCAGCCCGCTTTCGCCGCGTGAAGTAACCATCGCAATTCGCACAATCTGACGTTTCAGGCCGCGATAGCTGTCATGGTTAACACTCGGTTTACCATTCTCGTCAATCTTATATGAGCATGATTCCATAAGCGCGCAACGCTTGCGGAAACAGTGCCAGCCCGGGACGCGGCCATAGTGATGGCCGATTTATAGTAATGCACAATACGGAGAACGAAAGGGTGGCAATCGCGTTGAGCGAAACCCCGCATCTTTGGGGCCTTGCCCTTGCCCAAGCCTGGCGCAGGTTCAGCCGCCGCTTGCGCATGGGGCCGCTTTATCGCTGGCGTTTTACCGGTTTCACGCCGGAACGCATTCTCATCGCGCCTCCCGATCTACGCGTCGCCGACCCGCAGCTCGCGCAGGAGTTTTATCACGGTCGTTTCGCTCTGGCCGGGCGTCTGGTGGAAACAGGCGGGCTTTCACCTTTTGCCGTCATCCCGCCAACACCGGAATGGGATGCGGCACTGCATGGTTTTGGCTGGCTGCGACATCTCAAAAGCGCCGAGAGTGAACTTGCGACAGCCAATGCACGGGCGCTCGTCGATGATTGGCTGCAAATGTTTGGCAAGCGTATCGATGGCCTTGCCTGGGCACCGGAAGTCACAGCACAACGCATCATCGCCTGGCTACAACACTCTAATCTCATCCTGCTCGGTGCCGATCTGCCGACTTATCGCAAGTTCATGCGCTCACTTGCCATGCAGGTGCGCTATTTGCGCACCGTCGCTTCCGCTATGGATGACGGCGAAGATCGCCTTCGCACCCGCATAGCCCTTGCCTATGCAGCACTTGCCTTACCGGTATCGCCCCCCACGGCACGCGCGGCGCGGCGCAATCTCGAATATGAACTCAAACGCCAGATATTGCCTGATGGCGGCCATACTTCGCGTAACCCCGCCACTCTCCTCGAATTGCTGGCCGATCTGCTGCCACTGCGCCAGACTTATGCCAACGGCACCGAATCGCCGCCCAGGGCATTGATCGAAGCGGTCGAACGCATGCTGCCCGCACTTCGCTTCTTCCGCCATCAGGACGGCAATCTCGCGCTGTTCAACGGCGTCGGGCCGACCATGTCCGAACGCATTATTTCGGTTCTGCGCCATGACGAAATTGGCGGCTCCCCCCTCACCCATGCGCCTTATTCGGGCTATGAACGTTTGACGATGGGGTCGACCACAATTATCGCCGATACAGGACTGCCGCCACCTGTGACGGCCTCGCGCGATGCCCATGCAGGTTGTCTCGCCTTTGAGATGTCCTCGGGACGTCAGCGCTATATCGTCAATTCCGGTATCGACCGTTTTGGCCCGCCAGAATTTCGTCCTTTGGGGCGCTCGACCGCAGCACATTCAACGGCCACCATCAACGACACCTCATCGTGTCGTTTCAGCATTAATGCTGGTCTTTCCAGCATGATTGGCACACCAATCATTGCAGGCCCCAGCCGTGTCGACCGAGATCGCATTGACGAAATCGACCGCCAGGGATTTGTTGCAAGTCATGATGGTTATGCACGGCTCTTTGGCCTTTATCATGAGCGCCGGCTTGTCTTATCGCACAATGGCAGCGTGATTCACGGTGCCGACCGCTTTTATCGCGGCGATGGCAGGCCCCTGAAAGCAAATGGCCGCGATAATATTGCGGTGCGTTTTCATCTGCATCCATCCGTCGACATATCGTTTGATGAAAACGGGCTCATCGTCCTGTCCGCCGAACGGGATGATACCTGGGTCTTCTCGTGTTTCGAAGTTGCGCCTCAACTGGAAGATTCAATCTTCTTTGCCGGCTTTCGCGGGCCGGTATCATCACGGCAGATTGTTCTGTCATTCCCAGCATCACAACTCCCAGAAGTCAACTGGCAGTTTAGCCGGACAGAACTTGGAAGCTACGTATAAGACAGCAAACAGGATACCCTCGAATTGACGTCAGAGGCCCTATGCGGCCACGTGCCTCCGACTATCTCTCTGCCGATGACACGCAGGTTTCCGCGCCTGGCAAGGGCTTTGCTTGATCGGATCGTTACAGCACTTTGTACCGGTCTTCTCAATCCACTAGCTACATCCGTAAACAGCAGCTTCAAACAGGCTTGTAAGCAATCACGTCCATTTCGACTTTGGCATCGACCATCAAAGGTGACTGCACCGTCGAACGTGCCGGCGGATGATCGATGAAATACTTCTGAAAGACCGCATTGAAGCTGGAGAAATCGCGTGCATCGTCCAACCAGACATTGACTTTAACGACATCCGCCAAGGTGCAGTCGGCCAGCGCCAGAACATCCTTGATATTGGCCACCACCTGCTCGGTCTGGGCCACGATGTTTCCGGCAACGACTTCGCCATCAACCGTCGGAACCTGTCCGGAAATATAGACGAAATCGCCCGCCCTGACTGCCTTGGCAAAAGGGCGGCGTTGTCCGCCTGCCTGATGATCGGCCACAGCATAACGGGTTATTTTCTTGTCGCTCATGTTTCAAAAACTCCTTAGTTTTGAGCCGCAATCGCCGCATCATAGGCTTTGATGGCCTCGACGGCGTTTACGCCCACTTGTTTTGCATTTTGACCCGGTCGGTAAAGGCTGCTTCCAAGGCCGAAGGTGCGTATGCCTACCGCCACGTAATCAGCAAAATTATGGTTCGATACGCCGCCAACAGCGCCAGTAATAGCGCCTTTGGGCAGAACCACACTCAAGGCGGAAATACCAGAAGGCCCCAGAACGGAAGCGGGAAAAAATTTCAAGGCCGATGCGCCAAGGCGGATTGCAAGCAATGCTTCTGTCGGGCTGAAAACACCCGGCAACGTCACCATGGAATGCTTCTGGGCGATCGTGATCACCTCAGCATCAATGTTCGGGCTGACCATGAGACGCCCGCCGCATTCTGCAACCCTTGCACAATCTTCGCCGGTTAAAACCGTTCCGGCCCCGATCAGGCAATCCGTGCCAAAGCGTTTGCTCAAGCGTTCGATGGACGTAAAGGCATCGGGTGAATTCAGCGGCACTTCAATGGCTTCAAAACCGGCATCGATCAGCGCGCCGGCAATCGCTTCCACCTCGTCGGGGCGAACACCACGCAGGATAGCAACCAGCGAGCGTTGAAAATCAGGCCATGACACATGAGGGGGAACAAAAGCTTGGGCCATCTTATTTATCCTTATTCCAGAGATTACACGCGGCTTTGTGCAATCCGTCACGCGATGCGGCTTCTGCATCCATGCTGACAGGCTCATAACCGGCATGCCGCATGGCTTTTGCATAAAGAGATGCAAGACGCCCACTTCCGATCAGAATAAGCGCCTCATTTTTGGTAACATCTTCAACCGCATCCGCGATTTCAACACCGATGAGCAAACCTGATAACCCATCTATACCGTCAGCTCGTTCGGAAAAGCCCAGAAGCTGGCTGGCACGCAGACCAAAGAGGCTTGAAGTCAGGCTCTTGGGATTTTCTAGCCCCTTCTCGACCCCTGTAAAAAACGCAGAGCTCTTTAGTGCCCCTTCGTTCTCCCGGTCGACAGCATGTTTGAGGATGCTGTGACTGGACAAAATCGAAAACAGTTCGCCGGTCATATAGGTCGTGAATGATTTTACGGCACCGCGTGAAATCCGCACCCATTTGCTGTGTGTGCCGGGAATGCAGACAAGGCCGGAAAAGTCGCTGTCTATTGCGCCCAGAAGTTGCGTTTCCTCGCCTCGCATAACGTCTGGCCTGTTTTCATCTGCCTGTGCAAGCCCCGGCAAAATACGAACGTCCGCTTCAAATGGCGCCGCTACAGACCCAAGATGCAAACTGTCGAGCACCGTGGGTGTTTTGCAATATGGCGCTTCAACCCAGCCCTGTCGTGCGCCCGCCATGCCACAGATCAAAACCGGCAAGCCAGTGGGGGCGTTCAGTTTTTCCAGATGCTCCGCGAGCGCCGTAGCGAAGCCATTTTCAGCACAATGGAGCATACCTTCAGATGATTTGCTTTCTGAAAGCACATGCCCCGCAGCGCTCATCAGCCAGGCACGAAAGCTGCTCGTCCCCCAATCCACGCCGACGAAAGCCGGTTTCTGAGCTTTATTCTCGGTCATGCTGCTGGAGCGTCCTGCACCATATGACCCGGTGAAACTTCCCGATAGTTTTTTTGTGGCGGTACATAATCGAGCGGCCGTAGCGGGCTTTTAATTTCTTCACCAAGTTGCGGCCGCGCGAGTTTGCGCGCATCCGGATCAGGAATCGGGACGGCGTCAATGAGGCGGCGCGTATAGGGATGCTGCGGATTGTTGAATATGGCCTGTCGG
The DNA here is from genome assembly GCF_039545455.1 of Brucella sp. BE17. Taxonomy (NCBI): domain Bacteria; kingdom Pseudomonadati; phylum Pseudomonadota; class Alphaproteobacteria; order Hyphomicrobiales; family Brucellaceae; genus Brucella; species Brucella sp. BE17. The sequence continues at coordinate 1,701,863 of NZ_CP154467.1, forward strand.
GGACCGATCTCGACGATTTCACCGAGATACATCACAGCCACACGGTGACTGATACGTTCGACCACAGCCATATCGTGACTGATGAAGAGATAGGCCAGATCGTGCTTTTCCTGCAAATCCATCAGCAGATTGGCGACCTGCGCCTTAACCGACACGTCAAGCGCAGAAACCGCTTCATCGGCAACGATGAGTTTCGGTTCAAGCGCCAGTGCACGAGCAATCGAAATACGCTGGCGCTGACCACCGGAAAACTCATGCGGGAAGCGATTTGCCATGGTAGCGGAAAGGCCGACTTGTTGCAGAAGCTCCGCCACTCTCTCCTTCGCCTGATTTTTATTCAATATCCCATGTGAAAGCATCGGTTCGGCGATGGCTGCACCGATACGGATACGCGGATTAAGCGAGGCAAAGGGGTCCTGAAAGATCATCTGCGCATTGCGGCGCATGCTGCGCAACGACGACGCGCCCAGTTTTGTCACGTCCTGACCATCAATGACGATGCTACCGGAGGTGGGCTGCAAGAGCCGCATGATCGCGCGCCCGGTGGTGGATTTGCCGCAACCAGACTCCCCCACCAGCGCAAGCGTTTCACCGGGTCGCAGATCAAACGAAACATTTTCAACCGCATGAATGCGACCATTGGGCAGATCGAAACGTACAACAAGGTCGGACGCCTGAAGGACCGGTTTGCGGTCGACCGCGACAGGTTTTGTCACGCGGCCATCTTCTGCCTGGCCTGTTTTGGGATCCACTTCCGGAAAGCGTTTGGGCGCAATGGCATCACCCATGGTGCCAAGGCGGGGAATGGAGGCGAGAAGCGACTTTGTATAAGCGGCCTTGGGGTTCGCAAAAATATCCTTAGTGGCACCCGTCTCGACCATATCACCGCGCAGCATGACGACCGTCCGGTCAGCGACCTCTGCCACCACGCCCATATCATGGGTGATGAAGAGAACAGCCATATTCTCCTCTCGCTGCAATTCGCGAATGAGATGCAAAATTTCGGCCTGGATGGTCACATCAAGCGCCGTTGTCGGCTCGTCGGCAATCAGCAGTCGGGGCTTGCAGGCCAGCGCCATGGCAATCATCACGCGTTGACGCATGCCGCCTGAAAATTTGTGCGGATATTCGTGAAGCCGCGTCTTTGCAGCGGGAATACGAACGCGCTCCATAAGTTGTAATGCTTCGGCCTCGGCCTGCTTCCAGCTAAGTTTCTGATGCAGGACCAGCGCTTCGGCCAACTGGTTGCCGATGGTGAAAACCGGATTGAGCGAGGTCATCGGCTCCTGAAAGATCATGCCGATAGAGCCGCCGCGCACGGAGCGCATTTCCGCTTCCGACACCTGCAACAAATCACGCCCATCAAGCAGGATACGGCCTTCCGAGCGCGATTTTCCAGCAGGTAAAAGCCGCATGGTGGAAAGCGCTGTTACGCTTTTGCCCGAACCGCTTTCACCAACGATGGCGACGGTTTCACCGGCATGGACCTGAAAGTCGATGTCACGAATAACCGCGCGCCAGCCTTCTGCGGTCTTGAAGGACGTGGTCAGTTTTTCAACCGAGAGAACCGGCTTTGTGTCGAGATTTGTTTCAGCCATGATCAGCTCTCCCTCGCCAGACGCGGATCGACCAGATCGCGCAGACCATCGCCGACCAGTTGCAGCGAAAGCACGGAAAAGACGATTGCCAGACCCGGAAACAGCATCAGCCACGGTGCATTGTTCATATATTCACGACCCGACGCGAGCATGGTTCCCCATGTCGGCATGTCGGATGAAACGCCAACACCGAGGAACGAAAGGCTGGCTTCTGCAAGCATGGCCGATGCAAAGACGAATGTTGCCTGAACGAGAATGGGCGAGGCAAGATTGAGCAGCACATGGCGCAACAAAACCTGCCATGTCGGCAATCCAAGCGAGATGGCCGCCTCGATATAGGGCATTTCGCGGATAACCAGCGTCGAGCCGCGCACGATACGCGCCAGACGCGGCGCATAGGTGATGCCAAGCGCGATGATGACAGTCATCAGCGAAGGCCCGAGCGCTGCGACAAGGGCTATTGCCAAAAGAATATCCGGGAACGACATCATCGCATCCAGAAGGCGCGAGATCGGTGCATCGAGCCTGCGGAAATAGCCAGCCGTCACGCCCAAAATAATGCCAAGAACCGTCGAGATGGCAACAACGCCCAGGCTGACGAGCAGCGAAATGCGCCCCGCGTAGATGGCGCGCGAGAAAATATCGCGCCCGAACTCATCGGTGCCGAAGAAATGCGACAGCGATGGCCCCTGCAACTTGTTGACAATGGAGAGCTTGTTGGGCGCATAAGGTGCGACCCATGGTGCCAGCAGCGCGGCAAGCACCACGACCAGCAGAATAAAAGCCCCAAGCGCAATGGTCCGATTGCCGAAAAGACGACGCAGGTTATTAATGAAGGGCATGGAGAAGGAAGCGAGCGTCACAGTCTTACCCTCGGATCAACCAGAATATAAAGCATATCGACGATGAAATTGATCAGCACATAGATTGCGGCAACCACAAGCAATGTGCCCTGAATAACCGGGTAATCGCGTCGGAGAACGGCGGACACCACCAGATTGCCAATGCCTGGCAGGCCGAACACAGTCTCTGTCACCACCGCCCCCGCAACCAGCATGGCAATCGACAGGCCGATGACGGTGATGATGGGAACGAGCGCGTTCTTGAAAGCGTGCTTGAGAATGACACGGCGCTCGTTTGCGCCTTTGGCGCGCGCGGTGCGCACATAATCATCGCCCAGAACATCCAACATGGCCGCCCTTGTGAAGCGCGTGATGAGCGCGGAATTGACAACACCAAGTGCCAGCGCCGGTAAAATGAGATGGTGCAGCCGGTCAAGAAAGCCAGTATCCGGCCCGCCATAGCCAGACGCTGGAAACCAGCCCATGCCGACGGCGAGCGTCTGGATGAGGATGAGACCAAGCCAGAAACTGGGCACACTGGCCGCGATCATCGTCAGCGTTACCACCGACTGATCGAAAAGGGTTCCGCGCTTGACAGCCGATAGAATTCCGACCGGAAGCGCAATCACCACTGCGATCAGGATAGAAAACAGGGTCAGAAAAAATGTCGGCTCGGCACGCGCGGCAAGCGCCTGCGTCACCGGCTGGTTGAGAAAAATGGATTGCCCCAGATCGCCCTGAAATATGCCCAGAACAAACTGGGCATACTGCACCAGAAGGGGTGCATCCAGCCCCATTCTGGCCCGCAGATCGGCAATGTCCTGCGGGGTCGCATCCGACCCCAGCATGACCGCTGCCGGATCGCCCGGTGTTACACGCACAATGATGAAAACAACGGTCACCACCAGAGCCAGCACAATCAGCATGCCGACCAGACGGTTTAACAGTGCCCAAGCGATCCTTTGCATGTTGAGTGCCTTACTTTTTCGGGGTCACATTCCAGAAATGCGGCCAGTAGGTTGGCGTATAATCGGTGATCGTATTGGCAACACCGGACAAGGCGTTGAAATTGCCAACCTTATAAAGTGGTGCATCGTCATAGATGACGGTCTGGATGCCTTCCCACGCTTTCAGCTTTTCCTCGTCCGTGGTGGCGTCCATATATTGTGCGACGGCCTTGGTCTTCTGGTCGGAAACATACCAGCCCGGATAGGAATCGGTGATCGTATTGATCGTGGTGGGATCGCCGGGGAAATTGGAATGGGTGATGAAAATGTCCCATTGTTTCGCATCGGCGCGGCGTGTGGTCAGTGTTGCCCAGTCCACGACCTGGAAATCAACCTTGAAACCGGCAGCTTCCAGATAGGCCTTGGCGACTTCGCCAATCTTGTAGTGGAACTCATATTGGCGACTGGTCAAAAGGCGGATTGGCGTGCCGTCGTAACCTGCATCCGCAAGGAGCTTCGCAGCAGCTTCGGGATCACCTTCGCCATAACGGGCGACACCTGCTTCCGTGTGCCAATAAAAGCCCTTCGGGAAGATCGAACCATCGACGCTGTAGAAGCGCTCGTCAGAAAAAGCTGCCAACATCATGTCGGATGCGTTCAAGGCTGCCTGCACCGCCTGACGCAGTTCCTTCTTGGCCAGCACGCCTTCCTTCATATTCATGTTGAGCGAAGCCCAGCCGGTATTCTCAAAAATAACGGGCTTTGCCTTATCGCTTCCCTCGATGCGTTCAAAAGTGCTCACGGGTAGGGAATCCGCAAAATCAAACTGGCCGGAAATCAAGCCTTCGACGCGGGTATTGGCATCGGGAACTGGCACGAAACGCAGTTCCTTGGCAATTGCTTCGCGTTTTCCGGCATAGTTGCTCGGCTCGCCTTCAGGCGATTTGTAATCCTCGAAACGCACAAGCTGCGTATATTGGTCGGGCTTGCGTTCCTTAAGCGCATAGGGACCAGTGCCGATAAATTTGGTCAGCGTATCTTCAACCGTCTCGGACGGAATGATGACGGACGCCTGAGAAAGCGTGGCCAGAAGCGGCGCATAGCGTGACTTGAGCTTGAAGATCACCGCATGATCGCCATCTTCGCTGAGGCTTTCGACAATTTCGGCGACCTGCTTGCCCTTGGTGTTGATCTCCATCCAGCGTTTGAGCGATGCGACGACATCCTTGGCGTCGAAATCGCTGCCATCATGGAATTTAACACCTTCGCGCAAGGCGATGCGGTAGGTCAGGCCATCTTCCGATATTTCGGGCATAGCTGCTGCGAGCAGCGGCACAGACTTCCACTCAGCATCATAGGTGAACAGCGTTTCAAAAATATGCTGATCAATGGTCAGCACGATATCCGTCGGCGTCTGCATGACATCGAGTGTTGGCGGCTCACCAATGGTTGCAATGGTCAGAACACCATCTTGAGCCTGGGCCAGCGCGATAGCGCTTGAACAGGCAAGAGCGGCTGTGGCTGCTGCAATCAAGAGACTTTTCTTCATGACTTACTCCCCTTTTTTGGATTGGCGTTTCGCCGCTCCCCTAATGATTAATCCAGTCCAAGCGGGTCGGCGACCCGTGGCCAAAGTTCAAGACTTGCCTTGCGATAGGGCGTTGTTGCCGGATCTGTCGGATAGGATGTCGGAGCCGCGATATAAACGATCTCCGAGGTGATTGGCTGAAAACCGGCCTGAAAATGGTTGGTCGACTTGACCAGCAGGAAATCCTTGGCGCGGAAATCAATATCCAGATTGGTGAAAATATCCGGCTCGTAGGTCTGCGAACGGCTGGTGATCAGGATGATATCGATCTTTGTTCCCACCGGTCGCACCACCGCGACGCGACCAAGATTGACGCGACTTTTGCGAAAACTCTGCCAGCCTGCATCCATCACTTTTGTAATTGTAACCGTGAGATCAAGCGGATCGCCGCCCTGCCATGATGATTTTCCGCCAATGCGAATGTCGAGTTCTGCACCTTCTCCCGCCGCATGACAGAAAGAGACGGCAATCGGGTCCCAGAGGGTCGCAACACCAAAATTATCAAGCCCACGCTCGATCATGCGGCGAATGATATAGGTCGCGTCTCCCGCAACACCGCCACCCGGATTATCCCAGATATCGGAGATGACGACGGGCAGCGTTGGATTTGCCTCACGCACCGCAATGGCATGATCAAGCCCGGCTTCCGTTTCAAACATCGGCATGGCTGTGCGCTTGCGCATGGCATAAAGCTCGTGCCCGAGGTTTTGAGCCAAGGTGTCCCCTTTGGCTTTGTCATTATCGCTCACAACGATGATGCGCGTACCCATGTCCGGTGCGTCCCCGGCCATGAAGCCGTGAATGACGGATACGGAAAGAATGCCATTCTTGCCCTGCAGGGCGACCAGACGGTCGACGAAGGAGCGCATCGGCTCACGGCTGGTCGGATAGATGGTGATCATGCGGCAATCAAATGTCGAGATGACCGGTTTGATCTCTCCGCGCAATGTGCGTAAAGCCAGATCAACGACATGTTCGCCGCGTTCTTCAAAATCCGTATGTGGGAATTCGAGGAAAGTCGCCATGATATCGAGATTGGCGACGCGCTTGGTCGTCAAATGGCTGTGCGGGTCGAATTCCGCTGCGATAAGCACGTCAGGACCGACGATCTCGCGCACACGCGCCAGAAAATCGCCCTCCGGGTCATCATATCCTTGCGCGACCATGGCGCCATGGAGCCCAAGCACAACGCCATCAACAGGCAAGGCAGCCTTCAACTCATCCAGAATGATGTCGCGCAAAGTCTCATAGGTCTGGCGCTGAATAAGACCCGCTGGCTCAGCCCAGCAGGATGTACCCTCAATGACGGTGAAACCTTCCGCACGGCCACGTCGACGCAGGATCGGCACCACGGACGAGCACAGTGTCGGTGTGTCTGGATGTTCACCCGGTCCCGCATAGAATGCCGCCCTGAACGCATCCATATCGGTTGGAACCGGTGAAAAAGTGTTGGTTTCTGTGGCCAGTGAGGCTGTAAAAATACGCATGCAATCGCCAAGCTTTAATGAGGTTGGAAAATCCCTCTCCGTCGCATCTGCCACGGTTGCAAGAATTTCATCATTCGACACGATTTATGAAAACGTCCTCGCAGTTCGCCTCTTATTTTGTAATTTATTTTCTTAATAATGCGAGAGTGAGGCTGTATGTCAACCGGATTTACGGGCCATTTCGGAGCCAAATTAGACGTTATGTAAATTTCATGAAATTGATTTTCATCGAAAAGAGTGTCATTCAATTACAGCGTCATCAAAATAAGACGACAATCGAACCGGTTAGCTGCAACAAGCCCGTCAAAGGCTGCGACAAGGAAAACACTGCGCGGTCCAATCATGAAAAAAAGAGCCTCACGGAAGCTCTTTTTTTCATGAAAATTTTGTTCGTATTTCAAGTCTACACAGTTCGGTGAAGCTTACCAGACCGTTCCGCGTGCGGCGACATCTTCGACACGCGTTACAACGCCGTCACGATGGAAAACCATCCGGTCAAACAAATTGCTGACGACGCAGGTATGGTTGGGAATGACCCGAACCATCGCACCAATGGCGGGAAAATCGAGTTTGCAGTCGCTGAGATCGACCACGGCGTGTTCTTCCGAAAGCGAGACGATACGCGCGCCTTCAAAGCCCTCAATAGCGCCAAAATCGGAAAACCCCAAAAGGTCGGATGTCAGCGCCTTGGAACCGCAGTCAAGAACCGCCCGGTTTTCAGCCGGGCGCGAAACAACGGTTGCCAGAATGTGCATGGCAAGATCGTTGGCGGTGCATTGCCCGGCACGCACCATGCTGCGATCATTATACACATAGGTGCCGGCACGATGCTCGGTTGCAGATGGCACCAGATTTGCAGAATAAAGGTCTGGTGAGCCGCCATTGGAACGGACCGGACAATCCAGCCCCTCTGCCTGGAGCTTTTCCATCGTATCGACAATAAAGCGCTCCACAGCCTGCGCGCCGCCGATAGCCGGATAGGTCAGAATACCGGCAAAGCGCAAACCGGATTGTGCGGCAATGAGCTTTGCCAGCGCAACAGCCGCGTCCGGTGTCTGTACACCACAGCGCTTGCCACCCGTATCGCATTCGACAAGCACGGACAGAGGACGTTCCGTATCAAAGGTTTCGGCAAGCCCTGCCACCACTGTCGCATTGTCTGCTGTTACCTTTAGCGCGCCGATCTTGTCATTCAACGCCTTCAGCCGAGCGAGCTTGGCTTTTCCCAGAATATTGTAGGTGATGAGAATATCGTCGAACCCCGCAGCCGCAAAAACCTCAGCTTCGGTGACTTTCTGGCAATTGATGCCCACAGCACCTGCCTCGACCTGCTGACGGGCGATCGCTGGAATCTTGTGCGTCTTGATGTGCGGCCTAAACGACTTGCCGCTCTTTGCGATATAGTCCTGTGCACGGGCGATATTCGCTGCAAGCCTGTCTTCATCAATAATGGGCAAAGGCGTTGGCAGATCGTCTATGCGTGTACCCACTTCGGGCCAGGGGAATGTCATCCGGAAACCTCTTGTCTCAGAAACCGTGTATATAATTTTCCTGAAGGGCAGATTTCTGCCGTTCGTGTTGACACTATTGCAGGTATTTTCCATAAATGTGTAATTATTTTTCAGAATTCGCGCCTGCATCGAAGGGACAACACGCTCCTATGGATATTATTCACGCGCTCAGCGATGAAGACGGCAGGCTTTCAGTACTTGAGAAAAAACTCGCGGGTTTTGTGCTCGACAATGTGGATTTTGTTGTCAATTCATCCATCAGTGAACTGGCTGCAAAAGTGAAGGTTTCCGCGCCGACCGTGACACGGTTCTGTCGCCATCTTGGCTGTCAGGGCTATTCCGACTTCAAGGTGCAATTAGCCAAAATAACCTATGTGGGACTGCGTTACCTTACACCGGAAACCCAGACCAGCAGCGTCGAAGAAGTTGCGGAAGATATCATCACCAAAGCGCAGAATGCGCTGTTTCAATTGCATCGCCAACTCGATCTCGAAGCGATCAGCAAGGCCGCTGACCTTTTGCGTGGTGCCAGTTTCATTCAGGCTTTCGGGGCAAGCGGGAACTCGGCGATGATCGCCAATGAGTTGCATAACCGGCTGTTCCGCCTTGGTTGCCCTATTCATTCATCCAATGACCACAGCATGAATATCATGCTCTCTTCTGCCGCCCTGCCCGGAACGGTGATGATCGGCTCGTCGATCACCGGACGCGATCCCGATCTGTTGCATTGCGTCAAACTCTTGCGGGAGCGGAGCATCCCGACGATCGTCATCACGCAGAGCAACTCGCCTCTTGCAAAAGCCTGCGATGTGCTCATCGCAATTGACCTTCAGGAAGGCAATAACATCTTCCGCCCGACCTCCACGCGCTATGCCTATCTCGCAGCCGTCGACATCCTGGCCAATATGGTCGCCTATGCGGATCGCAACCGTGCAGTGCGCATTCTACGCCAGATCAAGGAAGAACTCGTCCGCTCGCGCGATGGCGACGACCGTCAGGTGCTGGGCGACTGAACAGAAAGCACCGATCGCTTTTCAGTCATGTCCTGCATTAGAATGGGGACTCGTTCGCACCATCACCCGCGACCGATCACACTGCCAGAAAACCACCATCTACTGGCAAGGTAATCCCTGTGACCATCGCGCTGTCATCACCTAAAAGCAGCGCAATTGCCTGCGCAACATCTTGCGATTGGGCAAAGCGATTAACCGGATGGCGCACCATCATCGGCGCGCTTTTTGCGGGATCGCTCCATGCTTCAAGCGCCAGCTCGGTCAGTGTGATTGTGGGAGCAACCGCATTGACACGGATACCATGCGGTCCCAGTTCCTTGGCGAGAACCCGCGTTGCGCCTTCAAGCCCTGCCTTGGATGCGGCATAACACAAATGGTCCTGAAAACCGCGATGCCCGGCAATGGATGTGATATTGACGATAGCGCCGCCGCCGCCCGCTGCCACGCGCATGCGGGCAAACTCCTGACACCCAATCAGCGCTGCGCGCAGATTGATGCTCATAACTGCCTCATAACCGGCATCGCTCATATCAAAAACGCTCTCAAGAACATTGGTGCCTGCGCTATTGATGAGATAATCGCATAGCCCAGCCTCTTTGAACGCGTCACGCGCGGCTTTTACATCGGCCAGATCGACACGGATCGAACGACCGCCGATTTCCGCACGCAAGCTATCGAGATCAGACTGGGTACGGCTCAGCGCCACCACTTCTGCGCCACGATTGGCCATCAATTGCGCACAGGCGCGACCAATACCTTTGCCTGCCCCGGTAACAATGACGGTTTTTCCCGAAAACTGCATAGTAACAACCTCTTTGGCGAGATCCCCCGCCTGTTATTAAAACAATGAATTATGCTGATAGTGCCTGTGCCATGCTCTGACGTATATCTCGGGCGCTGTGCTGCAATGTCAGAAAAGCCTTATAACGTGCGTCATGCACTGCTCTGATGTCCGCTTGCGGCAGGCATTGTGTGCCGACGCGCGACATGGCTCCCATGGCCGTTTCCGTATCGGCAAAAAGAGCTGCCGCCATGGCGCCCAGAATTGCCGATCCAAGCAGGACCGGCTCATCGCAATCGATCACCTCGACGGGCAGGCCCGACGCATCGGCCAGAAGCTGGCGGATGAGCGGATGAGCACCAGCGCCACCGCTGATGCTGATGGCCTGAACCGGAGCGCCATTTGCGCTTTGCGTATCGATGATCTGGCGCAGGCCATAGCCAAGACCGCAAACACCGGCAATATAAAGCGCGACAAGGCTGTCCACCCCTGTCTCCATGCCCTGACCTAGAATCACCGCACGCGCCTGCGGATCGGCAAAGGGTGCACGATTACCCAAGAATTCCGGGACCACATGCAAAAGATCGGCGAGCCTTATGGCGTCGCTCGGTGAATTTGCTAGCATCAATGCCCGGTCACCAAGCCATTGCGGCAGGGATTTGCCTTCTGCTTTTGCGAGCATGCTGGCTTCGAGCGCTGCCGGTTGACATTGTACGAGATGATCGATTGCAGCACCCGCTGCCGATTGTCCGCCTTCATTGAGCCATTTGCCTGGCAGCATGGCCGAATAATAAGGCCCCCAGACACCGGGAACAAATGCGGCTTCTACCGTCGTTGTCATTGTGCAGGACGAGGTGCCAAAGACATAGGCGAGACATTTCACAGGATCGGCAACACCACCCTGAGCGCCCACCGTTCCCACGCCACCCGCATGGGCATCAATCAGTCCTGCGGCAACGGCAATGCCTGAGACGAGCCCCATTTCGGCTGCTGCATCGGCTGTCAAACCCTGGTTAAGGGCGGTGCCGGGTGCGACGATGCTTTGCCCTATGCGGGCAAAGTCATCGTCTGCGAGATCGCCCAGACCAATTGACCGAAAATAGTCCGCATCCCATCGCCCTTCATGCGCCAGATAGGTCCATTTACAGGTCACGGTACAGGAAGAGCGCTCAAGTGCGCCGCTCGCCTTAAACGTCAGAAAATCCGTGAGATCAAAAAAATGCCGCGCCTTAGCATAGGTTTCGGGATTATTTTCGCGCAGCCAAAGTAGTTTTGGCGTCTGCATTTCGGGCGAAATACGCCCGCCGACATATTTGAGTACATCATGGTGGCCTGCATTGATCCGCTCGGCCTGTTCGAGTGCGCGATGGTCCATCCACACAATGATATCGCGCTCGCTGTCGCTACTCACCGGGAGAATTTTTTCATCCGCGCCAATGACGACGAGCGAGCAAGTGGCATCAAAACCAATGCCTGCCACCGCAGTCGGATCAATACCGGCCCGTGCCACACTTTCACGAACGGCATCACATACCGCCCGCCATATCTGCTGGCTTGATTGCTCGACGAAACCGCGATCATCCCGATAAAGATCGAGCGCTCGTTTGGCTGTGGCCAGAAGCTTGCCTGAGCGATCAAAAACACCGGCGCGGGCGGAACCCGTGCCGACATCGACGCCAATCAGATATTTTGGGACCATTGAGATTTCACTCCGTGAAACGCGATTATACCCGGTCGAAATTGGTCGGCAGAACCAACATATCGCGGATCGTGACTGTGCGCTTGCGCGTTAGCATATATTCAACCGCATCCGCCACTTCGCTCGGATCGATCAGGCTGCCTGATTCTTTTGCCTTGCGCAGATTTTCCTCCGGCCAGTCGGCCAGAAGCGCCGACACCACCGGACCGGGCGAGACTTGCGCCACACGCACACCATGCGGGATCATCTGGCGACGCATGGTCTGAACGAAGCAGGTGACAGCCCATTTGGACGAAGCATAGACTGGCTCCCAATAGGTCGGGTAATGGCCAGCGATTGAACAGGTGACGATGATGTCGCCGGTCTTGCGCTCGATCATGTGCGGCGCGACGGCATGAACATTCTTGATGACCGCATTGACGTTGAGGTTGAGCATCTGATCGATGGCTTCGGCTGTGGTTTCCGTCAGATCGCCACCAATATAGGTGCCAGCATTACAATAAAGAATATCGATATGATCGACCTTCTTCAGGATTTCCGGCACCATCGCGGCACAGCTTTCCGCATTGAGCAGATCAGTCACCTGTGCGATCGCCTTCTCGCCAAGTTCGCTTACGAGCGCGTTGAGCGCTGCCTCATTGCGATCCACCAACACGACCGTGGCACCTGCGGCAAGCAGTGTCTTGGTCGTAGCCAGTCCAATACCTGAAGCAGCCCCCGTGATGACTGCAATCTTGCCTTGAAGCGATTCCGCCATTTTACTCTCCTGTCTATGCAGCCGGCCTGTTTCCGGCAGATTTTAAGATGATTAGCGCCACTCACGCCCGATATAGATGGCAAGCAATATGATTCCGCCCTTGATCACATCCTGCAGATACGGATTGATGCCCATCAGGTTGAGACCATTGTTCAAAATGCCCAAAAGGATCGCGCCGATCAGCGTGCCGAGTACCAGACCGCGCCCACCGGCAATAGCCGTGCCGCCTAAAACGACTGCGGCGATGGCATCAAGCTCGAAGCCCACGCCCGCATTGGGCTGGCCGCTCATCAGACGCCCGGTCAGAATAACCGCAGCCAGTGCCGATGTGAGGCCCGAGATCGCATAGACGGCAAGCTTGACACGCAGCGTCTTCACGCCTGAAAGCCGGGCTGCAGTTTCATTGCCACCCAACGCATAGACATGTCGCCCGAAGGCCGTTCTTTCGAGCAACACCCACGCAATCGCATAGATGATCACCATGATGATGACCGGCACCGGGATCATGCCGATGCGCCCGACGCCAAACCATGAAACCCAGCTTGGCAGGCCGCTGATCGGATATCCGCCGGAATAAATAAGGCCGAGACCGCGCGCCATGCCCATGGTGGCAAGCGTCACGATAATAGCAGGCATTCGTCCCCATGCGACAAGCACACCGTTGATGGTACCAATTGCAAGTCCGATGAGCAGGCCAAGAGCAAGAGCAGCACTTGCCGGGATCCCCGCATGCACCATGAGGCCGGAAGCAAGGGTTCCGACCAATGCCATGACTGCGCCGACAGACAGATCGATACCACCGGTGAGAATGACAAAAGTCATGCCGACCGCCAGCACCGCCACGATGGAGACCTGCCGCAACACATTCAAAATGTTGGAGACGCTGAAGAAGTTGTCGCTGGCAAGCCCCATCAGGAGAGAGACGACGATCAGGCCCGCCAAGGGCAGCACCAGCGGCGAATGCAGCCAATGGCGCAGTGAAAAGCCGCTCTTCTTTTCAACTGTGGCAATATTTGCATCATTGGACATAGTGCGGTTTCCCCGTTGTGGCCTGGGTCATGATTTCCTCGGACGTGATTTTCTCACCCTCAATCGTTGCGACGATGCCGCCGGAACGGAACACGCAAACCCTGTCTGACATGCCGATGATTTCGGGCAGTTCGGAAGAAATCATGATGATCGAATATCCGGCATTGGTGAAAGCGCGCATGAGGGCATAGATTTCTGCCTTCGCACCAACATCAATGCCGCGTGTGGGTTCGTCGAAAATGAGCACGCGCATGTCATGATTGAGCCAGCGTGCAATAACGACTTTCTGTTGATTGCCGCCCGAAAGCGTGTCGATGCGCGCATGCGGCCCCTGTGCCTTTACGCGCACCTGCTGCATGGCGGCCTTTGTGGCTTCCAGCTCTTTTTTGAGATCGACAAACCAGTGCAGGCGGCGATATTTGCCGTAATTGTTAAGAGAAATGTTTTGCAGGATCGAAAAGCTGGTGATCAGCCCCTGTTCTTTCCGGCTTTCCGGCAAAAGCCCGATGCCTGTTTCAAGCGCCTGATCGGGGCCGGAAAACCGTGTCTCCACGCCATCAAGCTTCATCTTGCATTGGACAGACGGATGCGCGCCAAGGATCGCCAGAACGCTTTCTGTGCGGCCCGAGCCAACCAGACCGGCAAAACCCAAAATCTCACCCTTGCGCAAATCAAAGCGCGAGACAGGGCCATTTTTGCGCAATTGCAGCGCTTCGACGTCAATAATGGGGGCCGTCGATACATCGACGACGGCTTTTGGCGGAAAGCCCGCTTCCAGACGTCGTCCGACCATCATCTCGACCAGACGGTCATTATCGACCTCGGAAACATCGCAGGAATTGATGTAATTGCCATCGCGTAAAACCGTGATCCGGTCGCAGATCTCAAAAATCTCCTCAAGGTGATGGGAGATGAAAATGATTGCCACGCCCTGACGGCGCAATTCACGCATCACCTTGAAAAGATGTTCGACTTCGGATGGCGTCAGCGTTGCCGTCGGCTCATCCAGAATAAGAATACGCGCATCGAGCGCCAGCGTCTTGGCGATTTCAACAAATTGTTGCTCGGCAACCGAAAGCCGGTTGATCGGCACATCCAGCCGAACATCCACGCCGAGCTTTGCCATGATTTCACGCGCACGGGTGCGCATCGCAGACCGGTCGAGAAGCCTGAGACGATTGCGCATTTCACGCGCCAGAAACATGTTTTCAACCGCATTGAGATGCGGAATGAGGCTGAACTCCTGAAACACAATGCCGATACCAGCACGGATGGCATCGTCGTAATCGGCGAAATGGCGCTCTTTGTCGTCAATCCAGATCTCGCCTTCAGAAGGGTGGAGGATACCGGAGAGTATCTTCATCAGCGTGGATTTGCCCGCGCCGTTCTCACCAAGAAGGGCGTGGACTTCACCCACGCGCACTTTCAGATCAACCCCGTGAAGAACCTCGATCCGGCCAAAGCTTTTTTTGATGCCTTTCAGCTCAAGCACGATTAGTTCCTAACTTATGTCAGGCCCCGTCCCACCATTGAGCGGAACGGGGCGAGCAGCATGATTACCAGCTGAAACCTTCAGCATTCTTGGCATCGATCACCTTGACGTCGATGGGCACTTCCTTGGGCACGACGCGTGCACCCCATTTCTGTGCCAGCGCCATCGCAAGACCAACGCGCACCTGATCACGCGGGAACTGCGCCGTGGTCTCGATGAAAGGCGTGCCGTCCTTGATGGCCTGGATCGCTTCCGGCGCACCATCGACAGAGGTCAGTTTGATATCGCGGCCCGAGCCCTGAATTGCGGCCAGAGCGCCCATAGCACCACCGTCATTGACCGAGAAAATGCCTGTAAGATTAGGATGCGACTGGATCATGTTTTCAACGACACCAAGTGCGACTGAACGATCCTGACGACCATTCTGGGTATCGACCAGTTTAATGCCCTCGAACTCTTCAAGCGCAGCCTTGCAGCCTTCAACGCGCTGTAGGATAGGAACAACCGGAATTCCATCCAAAATGGCAACTTCACCTTTTCCATCAAGGCTTTCGCCAAGATACTTGCAGGACTGATAGCCAGCATCGCGATTTTTGGAGCCGACGAAAGTATCAACGGGACCATTTGCGTTGGCATCGACTGCAACGACAATCACGCCTTTTTCCTTGGCAGCAACAACGGCTGCTTCAACGCCAGCGCTGTCGGTCGGATTGAGCAGCAGGATGTCGATGTTCTGCTGGAGCATATCTTCCACGTCGGAAATCTGCTTGGCGACATTATGGCCAGCATCGCTGACAACAACGTCAGCGCCAATGCTCTCGGCTGCACCGCGGAGCGCTTCCTGCATCGAAACGAAATAGGGATTGTTGAGTTCCTGAAACGTCATCCCGATTTTAAGCTTTTCCTGCGCAACAGCAGGGGATGCCAGAAGAGCAAGAACAGTGCTCACAGTTAGAATAGCTTTTTTCATTGAGATTTACCTCCCGTTATAGCCCGCTATAGATTGACAGGCGACGCCTGCATGTTTTGGGCAGAAACCCGCCCGCCCAAATTACGAATGGCTGCATTCTCCGGCTCGGTTTGATCTGATCCAGACTGCTCTGGCATCACCGGAATTTTGTTTGCGGCAAAAGTGGTACGAAACTGCGAGGGGGACATGCCCTTGAGCTTGAGAAAATGCCGGTTGAAATTGGACAGGTTGGAGAAGCCGATCTCATAGCAGATATCGGTGATCCGCACTTCCGGCATCGTCAGCAGCATCTGGCAGGCCAGGTCGACACGCAACTGGTTGCGATAGCGCACCAGCGTTGTTCCTGTATGGCGCTTGAAGGCACGTGAAAACGCGCTCTGGCTTTGCCCCAGCATCTCGGCGAGTTCGCTCTCTTCAATCTGCTCTGTCAGATGTTCGCGCAGATAGGCAAGGGCGCGATTGATCCCGCCGGGGTTAAAACGCGCTACATCAAGTTCATAGCTGAGGCTTGCCAGCACTTCGGCTTCAGGCGCATTAACCAGCAGATCGAGTATTTCCCAGAAAAGCGCAATCCGCGTTAACCCCTGCGCCACGATCAGCCGCTCCATAAGAGGGCGAATTCTGACGCTCGTCTCATCATCAAACAACAGCCCACGACGGCTGCGCTCCAGCAACGGGCGCAGATCGACCATTTCCGGCATAGTTATGAGCGCATTTTCAATAAAGGCTTCCGGGAACTGGATCACCAGCGAGCGCGTGGGCACGATTTCACCGCGCTCGATCTCGCTGATCCAGTTTTGCGGCAGATTGGGGCCGGTCATGATCAGTTGCCCCGGCGCAAAACGCCCGACATGATCGCCCATGTAGTAGGTGCCGGAGGTTGCCACAACCAGATGGATTTCATATTCGGGATGGTAATGCCAGCGCACAGTGCGAAATGGATAACCATGCATCCATGCCGCAAAGGACTCTCCCTTGCGAATATGCACAAGCTCCAGATCCGGCTGCATGACATCCTCCCTGACGCAGATCATGATACGGTTGGAGGGCTGGGCTCCTCTGCTCCAGACCACGTCTCATGATCGATGCATTCTGGATGGTGCGAGCGCCCACGGCTACATCACAACATAGAATATTATGATACTTTTTTTACATCTAATTTCAGTGTTTTAAGAAAATCGAAGCACCGAACGGAGTTAATTTCATGCCCCGACATCTTAGATTGCCTGTCTGATACCCATAAAATCCCTGTATTCTCGGGATTTTCGGTGTGAGGGCTGCGGTGCGCACAGATATGGCAGATGCCAATAAGCTACAGGATAGTCCTCATATTTTTTAACATACACCGATACCAGCTTAGGATCAGATACTATTTCAGCACACCCTTCTGGTGACGAGATGACTCATCCTGATCCGTTCTGAGTGGTGCGGGGGCAACTCCGATTCTGGCCGCACCGAAAGCAGCAGAATAATCTGCCCTGCTTCGGTTCCAGAAGTGTCAATATTTTGCGGACGCAAGATTGCGCAACGCATGCGCCCAAGCGAGTATCTTATGCCTCGCCCAGGATCAGACGCGCTGTATTTTCATCGGTGATAAGACCATTGGCAAGCCTTGCGGACAACGCCGCAGAAATTGCACTCGCGCGATTTGTTCCGGAGGCGACAATCACCGTTGGCCGTCCGACGGCAGAAGCCAGAGCAAAAGAGGTCAAGCGCGGATGATAGTCTGCATCGACGACATTCCCGTTTGCATCGATGGCGGTTCCAAGGAGCTCCCCGATGGCACCACACTCCATCGCCTGCCCCGTTTCGGCAGCGGTGATGAATCCATCCTTATAAAGCGAAGCTTCCGGTCCCCAATAGCCGATCCCCATTATAAGCAGGCTCGCCTCCTCGACCAGCGACTGGAGGTTTCTATATCCGGGCTGTGCCTGCAAGACTTCGCGTTCCTCCACCGAATGCGTCACAACGGGCATCGGCAAGGGAAAGCATTGCGCCCCGATGCGCTCGGAAAGCCAGGTGACCACATCGTAATGGCTCGCTCGTCCGTCACGGGTAAGATTACCCATCAATGAAACGCATTTGTGCTGGGGGCGGTTGATAGGCTTCAAGCGACGCGACACTTCACGCATCGCCTTGCCATTGCCTATCGCAATTGTCAGCGGCGCCTTCTGCTGCAAAACGGTTTCGAGATATAATGCGGCATGTAGACCGACCGCCGGTATATCTTCATTATTGCCGAATTCGTTCATCGCGACATCGCAATATTGCAGCGAAAAACGATCCTTGAGCCGCTCGGCCAGCTCAATGCACTCGCTCATCGGATGAACGAGCTGAAAACGAATGAGGCGTTCGCTCTGCGCAAGAGCGATCAGGCGCTGTACAACCTGTCGCGAAACTCCAAGATCCGCAGCAATCTGATCCTGCGTCCTGCTCTTTTCAAAATAGAGCCACGCCGCACGGGCAGCAAGGTCAAGCCGCCTGTCGCCGTTGGCTTCACCTTTGTCGCCATGACTGCTCATCAAGCCCGCTCCCTGCTTTTGGATTGCCTGTTTATCGCCATAAGGCACACAGCCTAAAGCTTCAACAGGCGGGCAATGTTGCCGCCCACGATTTTCGCGTAGCCAGCAGCGTCATCGGTCGCTCTTTCCATTTTCCTGAATTCCCATTCGTAATCGACGAACGGTGAATCCGTGCCCCATATCACCTTATCGGGACCGAGCGACCGCACAGCCGTCTGTATCTCGAATATCGGTGCGCGCGATGTTTCAAGATAGAGGTTCGGGAATTCACGCGCGAAAGCGATCGCCTGATCCACAGACCAGAAAAAGCCCATATGTGCCATCAGAAGCGGAACGTTGGGAAACCGCGCTGCCATGAGCGCGAATTCGGGCGGGCTGTTAAAAAGGTCGCTCGCTCCATGAACGATCACGGGAATGCCCAGCTCATCGGCGACCTTAAACAACGGATCGACCAGATGGGGATCGGCAAGGTGATATCCATTGATGGTCGGATGCAGCTTCAATCCCTTGAAGCCCCAATCCACTACGCATCGGCGTATCTCATCGGCAGCATCCGCCTCCCATGCATTGACCGCGCAAAATGGAATAAGGCGATCGGGAAACTGGTCAAAAGCTTCTTTAATCGGCTCATTGGTGAAATTGCCTTCGACAAAAGGAAACATCACCGCCTTATCCACGCCTACGGCGTCGATCCTTGCGATCAGGTCAGCGCCGGTCTGGACTTCACCCGCGCGGGTGCCAAGATGGTTGTGTGCATCGATAATCATTCGTTGCTCTCCTTCATTGTCTCAATGCTGGCGTTTCAATCCGCCAACGGCCATGGCAAGCAATATGAATGCGCCGTTCAGCGCGAGACGATAAGGCGCCCCAAGACCGAGTAGGGTTAATCCGTTGCCGAGAAATGCAATGAACAGCGCCCCCAGTAGCGTGCCGAATATATTCATTTCACCACGTCTGGACGCAAGCGTGCCCAGATAGGCAGCAGCAAAGGCATCCAGCAGGTAGGGTTCCGCGCCACGCGGCATTGCAATACCGGTTCGTGACACAAGCGCGACACCCGCAATAGCCGCAAGCAAGCCCGCAACGATGAAGCCAGCACCGAAGATGAGCCTGATATCGATACCGGCAAGAAACGCCGCACGAACATTCAGCCCCACCGCCTTTGCCCGACGTGCAAAAGGCGTGTATCGCATCAACACAAATGTCATGACGAAGACGACCACAGTCAAAACGATCAGCGCCGAAACCGGGCCGATCGTCCCTTGACCGAGGAACAGAAAGGGCTTTGTCACACTGCGTGGCAGCGTGAAGAGCATTTGCGGCTCAGCACCATTTGTCATCATCAATTCACCGGAACGGATGACAAACATCATACCCAATGTTCCGATAATTGCCGGCACACCTATATAGGCCATGAGCGCAGCATTGATCAGGCCGATACATAGTCCGAAACACAACGGCAACAGATATGCGGTCCAGACAGGATACTGGTGGATAATCAGCATAGCAGCGATCAGTCCGGCGGCATCGGCGACCTGCGCTACCGAGAGGTCCACGCCCCGCATCGACATAACCACTGTCAACCCCAGCGCGAGGATGATGAGAACTGTGCTCTGTCGCAAGACATTGGCGACATTGGCGGGACTGAGAAATGCAGGCTTGAGCAGATAGAACAGCACGAGCACGAGAACCATGCCGATAATCGCGCCGTAATTCCGCAGGAAATCGACTGCGCTGCGCATGAAGGAAGAGGAAGAAGCCATGGTGTTCATCGCGAAGCTCTCAAAAAATCAATACCTGCCCGATCTCTCTTCGCCGGAATACGCCCAGCGCAATCGAGAGAATAAGAACGAGCCCTTGAATGCCCGGAAGCAACTGGTTTGAAATGCCGATCAGGACCAAACCATTCGACAGAGATGCGAGGAAAAGCGCAGTGATCACAGTTCCCGCGACACTGAGGTCACCGGCCCGCGACAAGGCACTTCCCAGAAAGGCTGCCGCCAGAGCGCTGATCAGAAAATCGATTCCCGTCGCCAAGGCCGAAGCGCCGTAGCTGTAAGAAGCAAGAACGACGCCAGCAAGACCAAGGATCAGCCCGCCAATCACGAAAGAGGCAAAAGCATAAGGCTTTCGCGCCACGCCGCGCAATTCGGCGGCTTCGAGATTTTGCCCGACTGCATACATCCGCAGGCCGAGCCTTGTATGACGCAACAGCAGGTGCAAAATCACCGTCACCATAAGCAGCAGAATGAATACGAATGGGACAGGCCCTACATATCCCTGCCCTATAAAGAAAAATGCGGGTTCGTTAGACAGCGTAAGTGCCTGGCCGCCATTATAGAGTAATGTCGCGCCCATGGTCACGAACATGATTCCAAGCGTGGCGACAAAGGCTGGCATGCCGAAAAAAAGCACAAGCACGGCATTCACCACGCCGATCGCGACGCCGGCTGCCAGACTGATTCCGATCGCGCCAATAAGGCCTGTACCACCAATCATAAAACCGGCGGCGATATTCGTTGCCAGCTGGCTTGCCGCGCCTGCGGACATATCAAGCCCGCCAGCAATAAGCACCACTGTCAGCCCAAGAGCGATGAAGGCAAGAACGCTGCCCTGTTTCAGCACGTCAAAGACGTTGCCAATCGACAGGAAATTGGGGGCAAGCAGCGTAATGATCATCAGCGCCAGCACCATTCCCCCAATAGTGCTCCAGCGGGTGAGCGTATTTCTCGCAGGCTTTCGCGCGTCCGTTTTGCCCTCATCGGTGCTTGGGACCGCCGAAGTGCCGTGCTCTGTCTCGTTGCTGCCCGAAGCCCAATAAAGCATGGTCTCGGGATTGTTGTCCGCTCCTTCGAGCACAGCATTTATCTTGCCCTTGTGCATGACCGCGACGCGGTCGCACATGCCGGCAATTTCCTCAAAATCGGAAGATATGAAGATGACTGCAGCACCACGCCGCGCCAACTCGATCATCTGACGATAGATTTCCACCCTCGACCCGACATCGACGCCGGTGGTCGGCTCGTCGAACAGAAACACCTCGGTATCGCCGGGAAGCCACCGACCGATAACGACCTTCTGCTGGTTACCGCCAGAGAGATTGCGCGTCAGCTGATCGAGAATGGGCGGCTGGATATTAAGATTCTGCACAATGGCAGCCGTATCCGCTTTTTCCCGCTTGAGATCGATAAGACCGGCACGCGACCACAGACTTACATTCGGCAAGGTCAGATTTTCACGCATCGTCATGTCGGTGAGAAGACCTTCATGACGACGATCTTCAGGTATGATCGCGAAACCTTCACGTCTCGCAGCGCCCGGGTCGGCGGGAGCCGATACCTGACCCCGCAGGATCACCTCACCGGCGCTGCGCGGCAAGGCACCGATGAGAGCCATAGCCAGTTCCGAACGGCCCGCGCCCATAAGGCCCGCAATGCCAAAAATCTCACCGCGTCTCACCGAGAAATCCACACCACGGACGGCATGTCCCTGCCGTAACCCTTTTACCTCCAGCAACACTTCCCCCAATGGAAGCGTCTCTTTCGGATAAAGCTGGGAAATTTCCCGCCCGACCATCATATGCACGATATCCGAACGGTTCGTACCCTGCGCATCCCGTGTGGCCACAAAACACCCGTCTCGCAGGATAGTGATACGATCAACGAGATCCAGCACCTCGTCGAGATAGTGCGAAATGTAAATAATAGTCACGCCTTGATCCCGCAGGGATCGAACTGCCGTGAATAGAAGCTCTGCCTCCTTTTCGCTCAGCGACGCCGTCGGTTCATCCAAAACCAGAATCTTCGGATTGCGAAGCAGGGCGGCAGCAATGGATACCTGTTCGCGTTGCGCGACGCTGAGGTCGCGCACCAACGTATCAGGTGTAAAGGAAGCGCCTACACGCTCAAGAGCCGTCCGGGCAGCAACGGCCATAGCCGCCTTGTCGAGCAATCCGCTGGCCAGTTTTTCATGCCCCAGAAAGATATTCTGGGTAACATCGAACTGCGCCACAAGTTGCTGATCTTGATGAACGATAGCGATCCCGTTCGCCTCGGCATCTGTAGGCCTGCGCATACGAACCGGTTTACCATCGACGTATATCTCGCCACCATCGGGCTGATAAACGCCAGTCAAAACCTTGACGAGCGTTGATTTTCCCGCGCCATTCTGGCCAAGAAGCGCGTGTATCTCACCTTTACGGATCGACAGCGAGACATCGCTCAACGCCCTCACACCTGGGAAAACCTTGCTGATAGAAAGGCATTCCAGCGCGGGCACATCCATGCCCGCCACAGCCTTGCCCGTTTGGTGGGAAACCATGACAGATCCTCTTGCTTACCTTGTGCGTGGGCAGGGGAACGAGTGTTCGAGCCCCTGCCGTTTGCCTGTCAGGGCAGCACGGGATGGACGACCTGAAGCTCACCATCCTGCGTCCAGCGGCTTTCTACATCTGAACGCTCTATGGAAAGCTCGTCCCAGACATTGTCACCCCAGCGTTTTTCAGCAGCGGCCACACCATTAGCGCGCGTCGCCAGCCAGGCGTCAGTGAAAAGCGTATCGGGAAAATCTTCCTTGCCGCTCATCTTCTGCGTCAGAACTTCGGCAGCAAGAGAACCAATACGCGGAACGTCCTGCACGACAGTTGCGATAAACGGGCTATCGGCATCCAGCAGCATCTGGAACCCAACGCGGTCTCCGTCGATAGATGCAACCTTGATTTCGTCGCGGCCATTGCGTCGGATGGATTCGACCGCGCCTGATACGAGCAAATCATACGCCCCCCAAACCGCAGCGATACTGCCCGGCTCGGCATTTGCGGTCAGAATGTCTTCCATCTGCGCCTGAACCCGCGCAGCACTATGCTCCGTCGGCACTTCATGCAGCTTGACCTGAGGATAGTCGGCAACGATCGCCTGAAGGATACGTTTGCGCGTTTCGAGCAACGGTGCGCCCGGCACCCAAAACACATAAACGTCGCCCTTATAATTAATGCTCGAAAGCAGTGCACGGCTCATGATTGCGGACATGAGAGGATCATCACCCCCAACGTCGGCAACAGAGCCTTCCACTTTCGAGCCGATTGAGGTCGTCACAACAGGAATACCCGCCGCATTCGCTTTTTGTACGACAGGCGACAACTGCTGTGCATCGCCGAGTTGCACAATGATTCCCGAAACGCCTGAGTTGATGAGGCTTTCGATATTCTCATTGTGCTTGCGCGGATCGGCGCCGCCATCGGTAACGACAATTTGCGCACCATCTTTCTCCAGCACCGTCTTGGCTCCGGCGATAATGTCGCGATTATAATCGTTGGTAATTTCGCGTGCGGCGATACCGATTTTCTTACCGCTCAACGCCTGAGCATGCACAGCAACAGGTGCACACACGACGGACACAATCAATGCACAAACCATGCTTCGAAACATGAAAACCTCCCTAAGGGGCCCTCCCGGCCCTCAAATCGAACATTTAATCGGTAATCGATTATTTGATCGATTTCAAGCGAAAAATCAACACACTTCGATCTGCGTTAGTACCTGGGTACTAGCATTTTTTCGTCTTTAAGCTTGCCCCCTATTCGAATAATTGCCCTGTATAAATTGAAATTTTCGCCCAGATCACGGATAGAAGTCCACCTTTCGAGCCGACGTCTGTGCCAGCAAGCAAAATCTACACGAACGTCATCAGTGTAGCCTACGGAGTAAAACAGGACTTGCTATGATTTATTAGAGGGTTTCTGTCGCGAATTTTTAGTTCATCGTCTCGACTTGGCTCGGCGATGTGTACCCGAGCGTAGATTGCCTTGGTGTTAGGTTTAAAAGCGTTCGGTGTAGCGGCGAACGATAACGATCCGCCTGCCCTTCTGGATCCAAACATGGCCAAACTCTATCACGAGCAGATCGCAGCACTGCATGATCAGCTTGATAATGAGGAAACGCGGGTAAAGGCAACCAGAAAGGTTGCGCTCTCTCGTCTATCTGGTTCCGGATGCTGACAAACTGGTGATTGTGCTGCGAGGCGATCTTGCCGCGATCCTCACCTTTGCATCTGGTAAGAAGAAGCCCGAATTTCTCAGCGAGCGGGCAATCCTCGAAGACCTCATGGGCCGCGCCGGTGCGGCTGAGGGACAAAAACGCAAAAAGCCCTTCGTTAAGAAGGGCTTGATGGATTTTCAGGGATCGTTGGTTGCGGGGGCACGCAACTACCGATACCGACATTCACTACAAGTCACTGTCTGAAATGGAGCAATCGGCGCTTGGATCGTTTTGAGGCCTATTCCTCGTCGTCCAAATCCGTGAATGACTGGAGCAACATTGCCGTAGTAACCTCGTCTCGTACAACATCCATTTCTGCGGATGCACCCGCCTTGAATGATCCACGCAATGAAACATATGCTCCAAAAGTCTCAACCCGCGAGGCGTTTGTTGTCATTTGTCTTAAGGCCGTATGATGACGATCATGATCCCCACCTCTTACCATCTGTGGCAACATGTCAACCACGGGAAGTGAAACCCCGCCCTCTTCAGCGTTCTTGTAAGCGGCGATCTGCCCAAGCACACCACACAGAAAGCCGAGATCAGGGGCGATGCGTATGGCGAAGCGGCGAGCCCGTTGTGCTGTTGAGGATTGGTTTGCTCGCTGTTTGACCTCTCCTTCGTGCTTCCGAATGAACGCGAGAAGCCAAGCCTCGATCTCGACCAGCGTGCGTCCTGCGCACCACATTGAAACCAACGTCTTGAGCGCTCCCAATATCCGCTTAGCGGTGGCCTTAGGTTTTGTTTTATTCGTGTAGGCGCGGCCGAAAACGGACTCAAGAGCTGTTTCCCTGACGAAGATCGTCAAATCCAAAGGATGTTCGGCCACTATATCCAGCAGCCAATTTATCCAGTCCTCGGTAGCCGTCTTTTCAACTGGCGCATGATCAAACGCCTCGACCAATCTTTCGATCAGCCTTGGCGGAACACCATTGCGGACAGCAATTTCCCGTTGCCAATCAAGAACGGGCGGATCTTCCAGTTGTTCCTCGGCAGCCCTGAGCGCGGTTCGGCGACGTTCGAGCCATTTGTCCGCCCCCAAAGCATTAGCTTCCCTACGCCGGAAAAACCCCAGCGAACGGCGAACGATATCGTCGAAGCCGCTCTCTCCTGCTGTGGTGACAGCAGACAAACGCCGGATTATCGACTGCACTTTTGGATCAGGGTTAGCGGATACCTCGATCCGATCAAGAAGCAACTCTATCGGATCATAAACCTCCTCACAGGCATCCTGCTCGGAGAAAACGGTCTTCAGAATTCCTTCGGACGGAAGAGAGAGGTTCCCTCTTTCCACACCGATGGGTTTTGCGGGAACAACGATTGCCAGACCGGTTGCAGCATACGCCGCGCGTCCAGCCCTCCCGAGCGCATTGAGTATCTCGTGAGGACGCAAGTCCGTGCGAGGATTGCCGCTTGGGTCATCAACCGCGCTCCTGTCGGTTCCTGCAAGAATCACGACATCGCACGGCAGATTCAACCCTTGCGCAATTGTGGATGTCGCGGCAACCACATCAAGGCCCAGATCCTCACTCTCAGAATCCCTGCGAACCCGAAAAACGCTTTCCGTCAACCGCCGCTCCAATGGCAGCAGATCACCATGATGCACCGCTGCTCTGCACCCCATGGGATCGAATGTGGCTTCGGCCGCTCCCACATCCCTGAGAACTGACTTGCGCATTTCCTCCTGCGTCTCATCCAGAGCGATGGTGGCCGGGGCCAATAGTCCATTGATCTGATCCGCAACGCTCCCGCATGCTTTAGTATCGTTGCAGAAGACGATCACGCGCTTTCCTACGGCCGCATAGTCGGCCGCGATCCGCGCAGCGACTTCGTTCCTGTTCGATGTCAACTTCCCCTTGGCATTTTTCACGAGCGGCGGCCGTTGATCCGTGAGCGCCTGCACGACCAGCTTCTCCGACCTTTTGGGGTGCCATCCAGAAATCAACGAAAAGAGTCCAAGAGGCTGTGCGGGGACCCGACTCCGCGCGGACTGGGTCTTCGCCTTCGATGCCGCTTGCACAGCCTCAAGCACGTCAGAGCGATCATAGATGACGCAAGAGCGAAGTTGCCGTGTTGGCTTCCAAGGATCGTCGAACGCTTCGACCTCCCTTCCCGTCACGGCCCGCAGCCAACGAGCGATTTCGGCGCCGTTGGCGACCATAGCAGACAGCAGCAGCAGGTCTGCTTCCTTGCGATGGCGGAGAAACGTCAAGAACGCTAACATCGCATCAATGGCGCGTGCGCTGATTTTCGATGACGTAGCCGGATCGTCGGCACTGATGAGATGGAACTCATCGAAGACGAGGAGGCCGACCTTGTCGAAAAGCTCAGGCGCGAAACCAAGGAGGGCAAGGCAACGCTCGGGTGTCATGACGGAGAATGGTGGTAGCTTGTCCCCAAGCTCTTCGAGCGCAACGTCTTCAACGACGCTGACCGCCTCTAGGCCTCCGATTTGTGCAGAGAGATCGGTCTCTACCTGATCTACGAGAGCGTGAGTAGGAGCCAGGTAGACGACGCTCTCTCCCGCGCATAGGGTTGCTGCGATTTTCAGGACGGATAGCGTGGTCTTCCCCGAACCGGTGGGCGATGTCATCACCATAGACCTGCCACGGTTCAGGTATCCCGTCCTGATAGCTTTCAGATGATTGATCCACAGAAACGGACGCGATTGCGCCTGAGACAGGAGCCAGTCAGCCCATGCCTTGGCTTGCGCTCCAGATGGTGTTGGGAGTCGAACCAGCATCGCGGCCTGCATTCCATCAACAAGCCGACTCAACAGTGTGGCCAGATGATGCGGACCGGCAAACTGGTGATGCACGGTTCCTTCCATCGCAACGTTGATATCTACGGCTGTGGCCTCCGACAAGCGGATAACACGCTTGAGCCTTGAACGGATATCAGGGTCGGACACAGCGCTCCCGCGCGCCTCCTGTCCAAGTCCCTGAACCACGTAAGCACATTCCCTTAGAAGAAGGTCAGTGGCTACTTCTCGGCTATCTCCCGTTGCGATGGAGTCTTCGCCAAGGTCACGCTCTATCAGCGTCGTGAGATTGCCAGTTGCCAATTCCCGAAGGCTCAGGATCAGAGATCGTCGAACCGCCCGCCGTTCGCCCCTGGCCCGGAGTTGCCCCGCCACTTCCGCAGCGTCCGCCGCCCGATCAGCAACCAAGAACAGTAGCGTTGCCGAGATTGATGATGCAATTGCATCACTCGAAACAACGGTTGGACGAACCAACGCAGTTTCACGAACGCGGCTCAATATCTGATGAGCACTAGCGGCGACGAAGGCCGCGGCACGCGTCTGCTCAGGTCGAAGATTGAGTGCGACATAGGCTTCAAAAGTCGAAGCAAGACGCCTCACCCGGTCGATCACTCCGCTTGCAGGCTCAGGTTCACCTTCACGTGACAGAAGGCGAACTGTCGCCAACTCAATGTGAGCCGCCGTCAACAACTCATCCAACGTTTCAGGATCGAGACCCGGTAGGTCCGGAGCCTC
Source organism: Brucella sp. BE17 (assembly GCF_039545455.1). Lineage (NCBI taxonomy): Bacteria > Pseudomonadati > Pseudomonadota > Alphaproteobacteria > Hyphomicrobiales > Brucellaceae > Brucella > Brucella sp. BE17. The sequence goes on from NZ_CP154467.1 coordinate 1,729,630, forward strand.
TCGTAGAAGAGCGCGAGAACTTGGATCAAACACCGGCGATCTCCTGGACTTTAGCCGCCACCTCGCCGGCGAGAAGAGCCAACCCCTTGCGCACGTCCTCGAAAGCCAGCACTCCGGCCGTGCGAGTTTCGAGCTCACCACCAGCGACCGCTTCAAACCCGGCTATGATATGCAGAAAGCTTCCGGCCTTGCGCTGATCTTCGCCGGTCGCCACGGCAACTCTGAACTCGCGAGCACCTTCCCAGAACATCTCGTCGACTGAGCTGCTGCCGGTTCGGTGGACACGAAGTTAGGCTAGCTTAGCTTGCTCTTCGTATTCCACGGGGCTGAGATAGCCCAGTGTCGAGTGTCGGCGCCTCGGGTTGTAGAAGCGCTCGATATAGTCGAACACATCGGCCTTGGCGTCGTCCCTTGTGCGGTAGACCTTGCGGGCGGTGCGTTCGGTCTTGAGCGAGGAGAAGAAGCTCTCCATCGCCGCATTGTCCCAGACATTGCCAGACCGGCTCATTGAGCAGGTGATGCCGTGATCGGCCATCAGGCGCTGGAACTGCTCGGATGTATATTGGCTGCCCTGGTCGGAGTGGTGCAGCAGCCTGTCGGGCTTGCCGCGACGCCAGATCGCCATGATCAGCGCATCGGTCACCAGTTGAGCGGCCATCGATGAACTCATTGACCAGCCCACCACCCGGCGGGAGTAGAGGTCGACGACCGCCGCCACATAGAGCCAGCCCTGAGCCGTCCAGATGTAGGTGAAGTCGGCGATCCACTTCTGGTTCGGCGCCGACGCCACGAACGCCCGGTCCAGGATGTTGGGCGAGACCGCGTGGCGCTGCCCGCCATCCTTGGGCAGGCCGCGCCGACGAGGGCGTGCCCGCAGGCCTTCCTGGCGCATCAGCCGCTCGATGCGATGCAGGCCGGCCTCGAGCCCCTCGGCCAGCACATCGTGCCAGACTCGCCGGGCGCCATAGGTGCGATCACTTCCGGCAAAGCTGGACCGGATCCCGGCGACAAGCACTTCGTCATATTGAGTCCGTCTGCTCGGCGAGCGGTTGAGCCAGGCATGGAAGCCCGAGCGAGACACACCGAGCGCCTCGCAGATCCACGAGACCGGCCAGATCCCTCGGTGCTTCGCAACAAAAGAGAACCTCATATCGAGTCCCTGGCGAAGTAGGCCGCGGCTTTTTTTAGGATATCGCGCTCCGCCTTGAGCTTGGCGACCTCACGGCGCAGCTTCTCGATCTCAAGCTGCTCGGGCTTCATCTGCCCATGACCGGGGAAGGCCTGCTGCGGGTCGGAAGACTGCTCGCGCACCCACTTGCGCAACACGTTCACATGCAGATCCAGATCGCGGGCCGCCTGCGCCACCGCAACGCCCCGTTCCCTGACCAGCTTAACAGCCTCGAGCTTGAACTCCCGGCTGAACTTGCGTCTCTCCATAAAAACTCTCCAGTTCCAAAAACACCTTAACTCGGTGTCCTCAAAACCGGCAGCAGCTCAGACCGCTGCCTCAGCGTCAATGTCAGGGACACTCTTCAGCAAGGTTACGAGGTCGGCGAGGATTTCATCATCGCGATCACCGCACAGAATAGTTCCGATCTCGGGCCATACGCTGGAGCTTATAAGGCTGCGCGGCGATTTCGAAGCTTTGTCCTCACAAAGCACAATGCGCTTGATCTCGCGCCCACCATCTTCCAGTTCGATTATAAAGCCGTCGAATCCCTTGTCTGCCTGTCGGACATGAGGCGATGTCATATAACCGTTCGAAAGAGCTAGCCGCGCCGCAACCCAGGAGATATGCTGAAATAACAGTCCGTCCCGGTGAATAACGGACGTCCTTATCCGCTTTCTTGCCGCCTCCTTCTGTTCGTCGGTTCCCGACCGGAAAAGCTCAACGTCTTCGGCACGCGGAGCCGTCAGCTTCCTCACGACATTCTGAGCGACCCTGCCTTTTGAAACGCGCCGTCGCGGTTCCAAAGCATTGATCACTCGCTGAGCGTTTTCCTCCTGTCGCAAATAGAGATAGGCGATAATTTCGATTAGTTTGGCACGATTTTTCTTGCTTATTGTCCATTCCGAAAAATCACATTCTGTAGTTGGAGAATGAGTTATAGACAGTGGCATATGGTTCCCGCCCGAGACAGTTCGTCGCCAGCCCAAATGGCTATATATCGACCGCGACCATCATTTGTGAAATTGTAGTAAGCCACCCCCTGATCTCATTCTGAGGATCTGTTACCGCAAGCCTATCGAGGGTCATACGAGACATCGCCGCATTATTAAGGCAGCGCTTCGCTGCACTCTCTTTCTTCCGCCGCTTCTCCTCATCAAGATTGTCCCAAGGATCAGCACCATTAGCCGCATGGACTGCCTGCGCCACGATTTTCGGTACATCGTCGAAATCACCGAAGGGTGCTGCAAATGCAATGTTTATCTGGTTCATAGCGTAGGCCTCATTAATGGCCTCATGGTGCAGGTAACTTTCCAACTCACGCTTCTGTGTTGCAACGGCCTGACATCCAGCGCGGGCGTTAACTGCATTCATATGATCGGCATACTTCGGCAGACCCGGCGGAGAATTGTCACGATCACAAATGTGAAACTCTGGCCTATTGAACGGGGCCAGACGCGATGCCCATAACGCTAGGTTACTACCCCCAAGTGGCACGAAGATGAGTTCCCCATCTAACTCTAGTTTTTCGAGGTCGCACACTTCTTCGCCTGCGGCGATAAGTATTCGAGATACACCTTTGAGAAATGCAATGTCATGTGGACCTTCCACGCCGATAAAGATTTTAACATTGTGGTCGGGAAGAACTCCCAGAGATTTTGCTATTTCAGCGGACGTTGCTTCATTGCCTTCGTTGACCGAACGAATTCCGCCTTCTCCTCGCTGTATGAATCGAAGATCAGTCTCGTCCAGATAACGGGCCAACATAGGAGTATGCGTGGTAACTATGACTTGTTTACCTTCTCCATCCGAGAGTTCTCGAAGAGCGTTCAATAGTAGGCGTTGGTTTCTAGGATGCTGGCTGGTCTCAGGTTCCTCAATAGCATAGATTACCGATGCTGAGCCTTTCTCGACAGCAGCCTTCTCGGCTTTCGCCCGAAAGAAATTGAGGAGGACGAGGCGTTTTACGCCGCTGCCACGTTTATTTAGCGGAATGCCTTCGTCACCAGTAATACTCGTAGAAAATAACGTATCCCATTTCTTGGTCGTGATGACGGGATTGAGGGTTTCAGCAATGGACGCATCCATTTCCCGCAACTTCTCTACAGTTGCGGTAGCAATTTTATTCACCTCACCTTCAACGTAATCTCGAATTTCCTGCAACTTTGGCTCGACGGCCTTGATCGCTTCTCTAATTGCGGCCTTTAGAGGATCTTGAGCTTCCGCGTCTTGATCTGTGCTAGCTCGGTCTGACTTAAACAGTGCGAACGTTGGCAGGTATTGCTGCAACTCAGCCCAAACCTGTTTACTCCCTTCTGCATCAAGAGGCACCGCGACCGTTGCTAGTTTAAGGTCGTCACAGCTCTGCCAAATCGCCGCTCGCACGAGGGCGTTTGCTCTCTTGTCCACACCATCCAAATTCACGCCGAGATCGGCCGCCCGTTTGGCAAGGTCCGCTTTTTTGAGAGTAAGAAGGTCGTTATACCCTTCTACTGTCGGATGGTCAGCCAATGCTTCTATCGCAGTGATCTTCGGCGTCCCGAGGCTTCCATTGTAGGTCTTCTGAATCACAAGCGTTCCGTTCGCACTCAGAAGATACTCCCCAGAGAGCGTGGTAGGAAATTCAGCATCCACCACCATCTGCTCAGGAAGATGATCGAATTCGCATGTTATGCGCATCTGTTTGGGATCACCTGCCTTGCAGGCGTCATCCTTGTCAGGCGAAGCAGTTTCAAAGAAGATTGCCAGCGCGTCCATGAGAGTAGATTTACCTACGTCATTTCTACCAACAAGCGCGGTCAAATTACCAAAGCGTACCGTGACAGGTGCTGAGTAACAACGAAAGTTCTCAACTGTAAGACCAATTAGACGCATCATCCGCCTCCCGAAACAACTACAAGTATCTCTACAACTTCAGTCGGGTCAATGATTTTGCGGCGGAACCGCCGATAGCAAAATGCCTCATGTAAGGGGCAACCCAGCCATTGCCCGACATGAGCGAGATCAGGTTGGAAAGCTGCTGGCTTTGCGAAGCGAAAAGCTGGTTGCCGACCTAGGTGCCTTGCAGCGCGCTGGCGGTATTCTGGCTCTGGGCGACCAAAGCCGAGTCACACCGACAGATGACGGCAGATGCACAGTTTCTGTCCCCGGACCTCGACAAAGAGCGGATCGCGCTTCGCAGCCCAGACTGCTCGGAGATTTTGGCAACTTGCCCCTCTATTGACTGAACTGTCTGCTGGACCGACACAGCGAGCAAATGTCATCATAGCGCATCATTGCTTACTCTAGCTATCTTGGCGTGCTGTTGGACACGCCGCGCCTTGGCAAAGCCGCGATCCGTAGCGATGAACCGCTCCAGCATCGGCACGATCAGTCTGGCAGGCTCGATGGGCGCGCCGCCATCGGCCAAGAGAGCACCATAGTCTATCAGATCGCGGTGGAGCGCGCCCGGCAGCTCCACCGTCACTTTGACGGGTTTGTTCTCAACAAGCGGCCCAAGTTTCAGCTTTGTCATGGTCAGTTCCTGTAAGGTTCGAGTACAAGGTCGCGGGTGACGATGACCCTGACGGGATAGCCCGGCCGGATGGTCAGGGTCGGCGCGACCTGCAACTGGCGCTGGACGATCTGCTGTCCGGCCTGATTGATGGTGTCCTGCGCCCCGTCGCGGATGGCGCGGATCAGGCGGTCTTCGTCGTCGGTCGCCAGTTCCGTGCCGATGCCGAGCAGCGTGGACAGGCCCGCCGCTTTCATCAGATCCCACCAGTGGTAATCGACGCCACCCTCAAGCCCGGCATAGCCGGAAGCGTCCGCACCGGGCTGGCGCTCCAGCACGATGGATCGGCCGTTGGGCAGAATCAGGCGGTTCCAGACCAGGAGCACACGGCGCTGGCCGAACTGCACACTGGCGTCATACTGGCCGATTAACCGTGTTCCCTGAGGGATCAGGAGCAGGCTGCCGGTCGGGCTGTCATAGACATTTTCCGTGACCTGCGCGGTGATCTGGCCAGGCAGATCGGAACGGATGCCGGTAATCATCGCCGCCGGTATCACGGCCCCTGCCTGAAGGATATAGGGCGAGGCTGGCGCCATGATCCGGTCGGTGGCGACGGTCTGCCGATCCACCGGACCATTGAGAAATGCCGTGTGCCGGTCCTGCGTTGCGGGCTGACCGCCAAGGTCAAGGCCAGCGAGGCCCGGCACACTGGAGCCAGGTGTTGTCATTATCCTCTGCCCCGACTGGAAGAACACGGTGCTAAGACGTGCTGCTTCTTCCTCGGCAAGACGTCGCTCCTCGGCAGGATCACGGGCTGGTGTCGCCATAGCGGACGGCGTAACGGGCTGCCCCCTGTTCTGGGCGTCGAGGATCGGGCCGCCGAGGTCTCCCGGCAAAGCTGGTCCCAGAACCGGCCCAGTATAATCACGCGGCAGACCGGCCAGCCCGTCCGCTGTCGGGCGGTTCTCGGTCGAATAAAGTTCTTCGCCGCTGCCATTCATATCGCGGGTCTGGAGCGCATAGATCAGTGCGCCACCAATGCCGAGGAGCGCGACAGCGCCAACACCAGCCAGCATCTTGCGCGACAGGCGAGTGACACGCGGCGGCTCGGCACGCAGGCGCATGGGAGGCGCATTGGTGGTCGTCTCTTCGCTCATGACGGCTCCTCCCCGGTATTCGCGGGCTGAGCCGCATGCCTTTGTTCAACGCGGATAATCCTGACGGTCTGCTGACGATCGCCGCTGCCCAGGCGCAGCTCGGCCGCGCCGAACAGGCGATCTACGATCAAGACGTTCTGATGGATACGGCTGTTGACGATCTGCGGCTCGCCGTTCGATCCAAGCACGAAGATCGGCGGCATCTCGCCCTGCACAATCCCGGCCGGGAAAACGACATAGACGCGGCGTCCATCGTCGAAGACGGAAACCGGCCGCCATGGCGGGCTATCGCCCTGCACCTGCAAGGAGTAGCGATAGTTGCGCGCGGCCTCGGCTGGAATGATCGGCGCGGCGGGAGCCGTCTGGCGTTGACCGGCAGGCAGCGCAGGATAGGACCAGGACACAGACGGCATATAGAGCGCCTCACGCGCCCGCAACTCGATCATGTAGGTGCGCCGGTCGGTCGTCACCACGAGATTGGTCGAGATATCGGGCCGGGTAGGCTTGACGAGAATGTGGACGCGGCGCGTTGTTCCCGATCCGCTCTCGGTGTCGCCGATGATCCAGCGGGCGGTGTCGCCAGCGGCAATCGGTCCCGCGCCGGTCAGGCTCTCGCCAGGCTCCAGCGCGATATTGGTGATCTGGCCCGGCGCGGCATAGACTTGATAGAGCGCGCCTTCCGACCACGGATAGATCTGGATAGCGTTATAGTAGCCTTCCCGGCGCGGCTCGACGCGGGCCGCGGCATTGGCATTCTCGACGCGACCTGCCGGCGTTCCGGCAGCGGTGCCGCCGCGTGCCACTGTCCACGCGGGCGGCGTGTGCAATGCCCGGGGCCGGTCGTCGGTGACGGCGGCCTGCACCACGGGCAATGCGGGAACATCGGCATCATAGCTGAACTGTGGCGTGCGGTTGGTTGCGCAACCGGCCAGCATGGTCGCCGACAACAACAAAGCCGCCAAAGCGGGTTTACGGAAAACCGGCAAGCCGGAATTACGAACCATTGTGCGGGTCATTGGCTCATCTCCCGCGACCATGAAATTGCATTGACGTAGATACCGAGCGGATTGGCGCGCAGGCGCTCAGCATCGCGCGGCGTCTGGATTACGATGGTCAGGATCGCCGTCCAGCGTTCGGTCGCGGAGAGCTGGCCATTTTCGTAATGGCGCTCGGTCCAGGCGACACGGAAGCTGTCATTCGAGGCTCGGATCACCGACGAAACCTCGACCGCAATCTGCTGCCGTCCGACCCTGGTGAACGGGTCATTGGCACGGGCATAATCATTGAGGGTCGCAGCACCCCGATCCGTAGTGAACTCATAGGCGCGCAGCCAGTTCTGGCGCACGATGATGGCGTCGGACGCGATCGAGCGCGTCTGCTCGATGAAGCGGCCGAGATGAAAAGCGATCTGGGGATCGGTCGGGCGATAGTCGGCGACGGCCGGCGCAACAGCCTGCGACTGCCCGAGATTGTCGACCTGCACCACCCAAGGCACTACGGTCCCACGCGCCGACTGCCAGACCAGCGCGGAGGCAAAGCCAGCGGACAGGATCAGTGAGCCGACGGCCATGATGCGCCAGTTCTTTGCCTGCACGCGAGCCGAGCCGATACGCTCGTCCCAAGCTTGGGCAGCTTTCTGATAGGGCGTCTCGGGTTCGGGCGATTTGCCGTAATGGGCCGATGGACGTTTGAAGATGTTCATGAGCGGTCACTTTCAGAAAGATTGATGGAGGAGCCGCCGCCATGGCTGTCGCCAGAGCGCACGGCATGGGCGGCCATCGACGTGCCCTGGCCGAGTGTCTGTTTGCGCTGCATCTGCTTTGCCCATGCCGGAGAACCGCCAGCCTGCGCGGCGGGTGACAGGGCCGCGCTCGCAGCCTCGCTCGCACCTCCGACTGTTCCAGCCGTCGAAGAGCCGCCGCTGACGCCGAAGCCGGCACGCGCTCCATCGGAAAAGCTGGACTTGACGCTTTCCGATGCCTTCGAGGCAGCACGTTTCAGGGGCGATGCGGCGGCGGAGCCTGCGGCACGGGCAACACCACCCAGACCCGAAGCAACACCGGCAGCGCCGGACTGGCCAAGCGAACCGACACTATAGGCGGCGCTCGCCGCACCTGCGGCGGCAGCACCACCCCGTACGGCAGCCGCTCCACCAGAGAGCGCTGCTGCTCCTCCCTTCGCGGCCATGCCTGCGGCGGCACCCCCGGCAAGCATCATGCCGCCTGCGGCAAGGCCGGTTCCAACGGCAGCACCTGCGCCCAGCTGCGGGCCGCCGGAAACGAGACCGGACGCGATACCGGGACCGAATATGCCGAGGCCGAGAAGGGAAAGGGCTGCCAGCACGATCGCCATGGCATCGTCGATGGTCGGCGTCACGCCGCCGAAGCCTGCCGTGAACTGTGAAAACAGCGTCGAGCCGATACCGATGATGACGGCCAGCACCAGCACCTTGATGCCGGAGGAAACGACATTGCCGAGCACGCGCTCGGCCATGAAGGCGGTCTTACCGAACAGGCCGAACGGGATGAGTACAAAGCCCGCCAGCGTGGTCAGCTTGAACTCGATCAGGGTTACGAAGAGCTGCACGGCGAGAATGAAGAAGGCGAGCAGCACCAGCGCCCAGGCAAACATCAGGCAGGCGATCTGGATGAAGTTCTCAAAGAACGACCAGTAGCCCATCATGTCGGAGATGGATTCGAGCAGCGGGCGACCAGCATCAAGTCCAGTCTGGGCCACCTTGCCGGGACGCAGCAGATCGGCGGCGGAAAAGCCGGTGCCCGACCCCTTGAGTCCCAGACCGGCAAAGCTGTCGAAGATGACCTGGGCGAGATTGTACCAGTTGCCGATCAGATAGGCGAAGACGCCCACGAAGAGCGTTTTCTTGACCAGCCGGGCGATGATGTCGTCGTCGGCACCCCAGGACCAGAACAATGCCGCCAGCGTTACGTCGATGACGATCAGCGTGGTGGCGATAAAGGCGACTTCCCCGCCAAGCAGACCGAACCCACTGTCGATATAGCTGGTGAATACGACCAGAAAATTGTCGATGACGCCGGTGCCACCCATGGTTCACTCTCCCCCGTTCTGATGCGGGGCGGCGGGCACCGGCGTCCGGCCGAGAAAGCGGTCGCGGTTCTCGGCCCAAGTGGCGTGGCAGCCGGGATCACTCCCTGCGGCCTCGCCCAACTGCTGGCAACGGCGCAGGCTCTGGCGGAGCGGATCGGCAGAGGGTTGAAGCGACGGAGCCGGGCGGTTCTGCGCCGGTTCGTCCTCGCGGGCCATTTCGATCACCGTGGCGGTGATGGCGATAGCCACGAATATGATCGCGCCCAGCCGGGCCAGCATCTTGCCGTCCATGTTGCGCCCCTCCTGTCCGGTTAGTTGTTGCCGTTGCCGAACATCCGGGCATTGCCGGGCTGGTAGCCCGAACCTGGTGTCAGGAAGCGCTCGCGCTGCACACGGCCCTGTTCGGCGGCGGTGGCGCGTTCGGCTTCGCTCAGCGCCTCGGACCGGCCATTGGCCGACATCAGTGCGATCAGGTCGGAAAGCTGCTGCGACTGGAGGGCGAGAAGCTGGTTGCCCGCTTGCGTTGCCTGCAAGGCGCCAGTGGCGTTCTGGCTCTGGCCGACCAGAGCCGACATCTCGGCGCGGTTGGTGTCAATATTGCCGACCACACCAGCCTGCACGCGCATGGCATCCTGCAAACCGCCAACTGTGTTCTGCCAGCGCGAACGGGCATCCGCGACAAGCTGGGTGTCGGTGGCCGACAGCGAGACATTGCCGTATTTTTGGCTGAACATCTGATCGACGTTCTGCACGTCGAAGGCGATGTTCTGGGCCTGGCTCAGGAGCTGCTGCGTGCGCTGGACGTTCTGCTGCAACGCCTGAAGCGAGGAATATGGCAGGCTCGCCAGATTCTTCGCCTGATTGATGAGCATCTGCGCCTCGTTCTGAAGCGAGGTGATCTGATGGTTGATCTGCTCCAGCGTGCGAGCGGCAGTCAGAAGGTTCTGCGCGTAGTTGGTCGGGTCATAGACGATGCGACCGAAACCGAACTGTGCGTGGGCCGGGCTGGTCAGCATGGGTGAGAGCGCAAGCGGCGCGGCAAGCAGTGTTGCCGCCATGAGCATGGCCCGCAAACGGGAAAGACGGATAGTCATGGTCAGGACTCCTTTTCGGTCTGGGGGGTGAGATTGGTGAGATCGGGGATCAGCTCGGCCGCCCATTCGACGCCGCGCTCGCGCAGCCAGGCGGCGAGGAAGCCGTCCTGCCCATTTTCGGTTACAAGATCGGCGATGCGGGTCTGATCGGATTTGGATGACGCGGCGCAGAGCGCGAGGCCGACTTCGGAGAGGCCCAGCTCAAACAGGCGATTGCCGCGCCGCGACTGGCAGTAATAGTCCCGCTTGGGACTGGCCCGTGCGAGGATCTCGATCTGCCGGTCATTGAGGCCGAAACGGCGGTAGATCGCCGTGATCTGCGGCTCGATCGCGCGTTCGTTCGGCAGGAGCAGCCGTGTCGGGCAGCTTTCGATGATGGCGGGCGCAATATTACTGCCGTCGATGTCGGACAGGCTTTGCGTGGCGAAGATGACCGAAGCGTTTTTCTTCCTCAGCGTCTTCAGCCATTCGCGGAGCTGGTTTGAGAAGCCTTCATCATCCAGGGCAAGCCAGCCCTCGTCGATGATAAGCAGCGTCGGTCGCCCGTCGAGCCGGTCGCCGATGCGGTGGAACAGATAGGCCAGCACGGCAGGCGCAGCGCCCGTACCTACCAGCCCCTCGATCTCGAAGGCTTGTACATCGGCGTGACCGAGATGTTCAGCCTCGGCATCAAGCAACCGGCCATAAGCGCCGCCGATGCAATAGGGCCGCAGCGCCTGTTTCAGGTCATTGGATTGCAGCAGGACCGCAAGACCTGTGATGGTGCGTTCGCTGACGGGAGCAGATGCCAGCGAGGTCAGCGCCGTCCAGATATGCTCCTTCACCTCCGGCGTGACGGTCATGCCTTCGCGCATCAGAATGGCGGCGATCCAGTCAGCGGCCCATGACCGTTCATAAGCGTCATCAATTCGCGCGAGCGGTTGCAGGGAAACGGAAACCTCCGATCCCTCGGTCAACCCGCCGCCGAGGTCATGCCAATCGCCGCCCATGGCGAGCGCGGATGCCCGGATCGATCCCCCGAAGTCGAAGGCGAATACCTGGCTGCGCTCATAGCGACGGAATTGCAGCGCCATCAGCGCCAGCAGCACGGACTTGCCCGCGCCGGTCGGGCCGACGACGAGAGTATGTCCCACGTCGCCGACATGAAGGGAAAGCCGGAACGGCGTCGAACCCTCGGTCTTGCCGTAAAGCAAGGGGGGCGCTCCGAGGTGTTCGTTCCGTTCCGGCCCCGCCCACACGGCCGATAACGGGATCATGTGGGCAAGGTTAAGCGTCGAGATTGGCGGCTGCCGGACATTGGCGTAGGCATGTCCGGGGATCGAGCCTAGCCAGGCATCGACGGCGTTGACTGTTTCCGGCATGGCCGTGAAGTCACGGCCCTGAATGATCTTCTCGACCAGACGCAGCTTCTCGTCAGCCATACGGGGATCGGCGTCCCAGACGGTGACGGTTGCTGTGACATAGGCCATGCCGGCGACGTCAGCGCCGAGTTCCTGCAAGGCCATGTCAGCATCGAGGGCTTTGTTGGACGCATCGGTGTCCACCAGCGCCGATTGCTCGTTGGTCATCACCTCCTTGAGGATCGCAGCAATGGATTTGCGCTTGGCAAACCACTGGCGGCGGATTTTGGTGAGGAGCTTCGTCGCATCCGTCTTGTCCATCAGGATGGCGCGGGTGGACCAGCGGTACGGGAACGCGAGCCGGTTTATTTCGTCGAGCAGGCCAGGCGTGGTCGCGGTCGGGAAGCCGATGATCGTGAGGACGCGCAGATGCTGATCGCCAAGGCGCGGCTCCAGTCCGCCGGTCAGGGGCTGGTCGGGCAACAGCGCATCAAGGTGCATCGGCACTTCGGGCACGCGCACGCGATACCGGTTGGTCGAGATGGTCGAATGCAAATAGGTGAGCGTGCCGCTATCATCGAGCCAGCCGCATTCCGGCATAAACCCGTCGAGCAAGGCCAGCACGCGGTCGGTGCGGTCGATGAAGCCGCGCAACAATTCATGCGGATTGACGCCAGATTGCTCGCGGCCTTCATAGAGCCATGTCTCGGCACGAGCCGCGTCCTCGGCAGGTGGCAGCCAGAGGAAGGTCAGGAAATAGCCTGAAACGAAATGGGTGCCAGCTTCCTCGAAGCCAGCCTTGCGTTCGGCATCGACCAAAGCGGAGGCCGGATCTGGAAAACGGCTGTCTGGATAGGTCGCGGCCTGGGAGCGCTGCGCTTCAACAAAAATCGACCAGCCTGACCCAAGACGACGCACTGCGTTGTTGATGCGACCGGCGACCGCGACCAGTTCGGCAGCGACAGCAGAATCCAGATCCGGCCCGCGAAACTTCGCCGTCCTCTGAAAACTGCCATCCTTGTTCAGCACAATGCCTGGCGCGACCAGAGCTGCCCACGGCAGATAGTCGGAAAGCCGGGCGGAGGTGCGGCGATATTCGCTGAGGTTCATCATAGCCGCGCCCTCACACTGACAAATGACCGGGGATGCGCAGATGCCTGCGGCCGACTTCGACGAAGAGCGGATCGCGTTTAGCTGCCCATACCGCGAGAAAGTGTCCGACTGCCCAGATGGCGAGACCGACCAGCCACAGGCGTAGGCCGAGGCCTACGGCCCCGGCCAGCGTGCCATTGACGATGGCGATGGAGCGCGGTGCGCCGCCGAGCAGGATATGCTCGGTGAGCGCCCGGTGGACCGGGACGGAAAAACCCGGCACCGCGTCGAGCTGTTCGAGGCCGCCCGCCATCAGATGAGCGCCCCGCCGCCGAACGAGAAGAACGACAGGAAGAAGGAACTGGCGGCGAAGGCGATGCTGAGGCCAAACACGATCTGGATTAGCTTGCGGAAGCCACCGCCCGTATCGCCGAAGGCCAGCGCCAAACCTGTCGAGATAATGACAATCACGGCGATGATTTTGGCGACCGGCCCCTCGATCGACTGAAGGATGGATTGCAGGGGTGCTTCCCAGGGCATGGAAGAGCCGGAAGCGTGTGCGGCAGGCGCCAGCATCAGGCTGATGGAAACAACGGCGGCGGCGGTTGCCATGATGCGGCAGCCGCGCGAAATCGTGCGGATCATGAATGATCTCCTTTCGAGGTGGTTGCAGGGGTGATTGCGTAGTCGCCGTCTGGTCCAAGCCCGTCGACGCGGGCGAGTTCGACCAGGCGGCGGGAAGATCCGCGCCCGGCAAGGACGGCAACAAGGTCGATGGTCTCGGCGATCAGCGCGCGCGGGACGGTGATGACAGCTTCCTGGATGAGCTGTTCCAGACGGCGCAGGGCACCGATGCCGGAACCGGCATGAATGGTGCCGATGCCGCCAGGATGTCCCGTTCCCCAAGCTTTAAGCAGATCGAGCGCTTCGGAACCACGGACCTCCCCGACCGGGATGCGATCAGGGCGAAGGCGCAACGATGAGCGGACCAGATCGGAGAGCGTCGCCACGCCATCCTTGGTCCGCATGGCCACGAGATTGGGCGCGGCGCATTGCAGCTCGCGCGTATCCTCGATGATGACCACGCGATCCGATGTCTTCGCCACCTCGGCCAGCAGCGCATTGGTTAGTGTGGTTTTGCCGGTGGACGTGCCGCCAGCCACTAGGATGTTGGCGCGCGTGGCGACGTTCAGGCGCAGCACTTCAGCCTGAAAACTGGTCATGATCCCGGCTGCCACATAATCGTCGAGCGTGAACACCGCGACGGCGGGCTTACGGATGGCGAAGGCGGGCGCGGCGACAACGGGTGGTAACAATCCCTCGAACCGTTCGCCGGTTTCGGGCAGCTCGGCCGAGACGCGAGGGGATCGGGCATGAACCTCTGCACTGACATGATGGGCGACGAGGCGCACGATCCGCTCGCCATCGGCAGCGGAAAGTCTTTCCCCCGTGTCGGCCAGACCTTCGGACAGCCGATCCACCCAGATACGGCCATCCGGGTTCAGCATAACTTCGACCACGCCAGGATCTTCCAGAAACCGGGCGATGGATGCCCCAAGCGCGGTACGCAGCATCCGCGCACCACGGGCAATCGTTTCCGGCTTCTGATGTGGTGCGGTCATAGCGGCCCCGTTCATGAAGGGGCGCGCAAAAGACGGACCCCGGATCGGGGTCGATTAAAAGAACCTGATTTTGGACTGTTTCAACATATGTTTACGCGCGTGCGGCCATCGGCGGGGTCTGGCGGTGAATAGGCCGGGTTGCAATCCTAGACCCCATCGCCGTCACCTTCGTTTTTACCGCCCAATGGGGTGTCGTGTAGCGCAGCCATATCGTGCGATATTTCTTTGAGAAACCTGTCACCGGTGGCGAGGCGCTTACCAAGTGACTGCATGAACGCCTCAAAACGCTCATTTCCTTTGATACGCGCAGATTGCTTTGCGCTGTCCGGCAACGGCGGCGTGAGGGTCAGCCAGAATTGTACGAATAGCGAAAGGGTTTCGCCCAGAATGGCGATATCCTCGTTCAGTGTGTCGAACTGACGGCCAAGCTTGTCCAGGCGGCGCGACATGGCGGCTTCCAGCCGCTCAGTCGTATCGCCGGACATGAAGGATGCTACCGCAGCCTCGATCACGGCGGATTTTGAGACATTGCGGCGTAGCGCCAGCGCTTCCACCTGTTTCAGCAGAGCGGGGTCGAAATAGACATTCATACGGGTGCGCGTCATCATGGGCGCCCTTTCAAAGTTCAATGCCGTCATCGGGATTCATCGACGCCTGCCGGGCAATCATCCGCATCCGCGATCGCAGAGCACGGGCCTTGGCGGCATCAACGTCCGGCTCATCATCCAGAAAATCGAACTCCTGCGATGGTGGCGGAGGTGGCGGGATGATTTCCTCATGCTCAGGTAGTTCAGGTTCGCGCCGGATACCGGCATTGGCCGGATCGTCATCGGATGTATCTGAGGCGGAGACATTGCCGGTCGCAGCCGCGACAATGCGGCTCGTCCAGTCATCTGGCGCCGATGTGCTGATTTTTACCGACTGCTTGCGCAGATCGGGCGGCGACATTACCCGTTCCTGAAACCGCGCATCAGCATAGTAGCGTGCCTTGGCCGCACGGATCGGCGGGACCCCCGCCACCATGACGATCTCGTCGGTGAGTGGAAGCTGCATGATTTCGCCGGGCGTCAGGAGTGGCCGCGCCGTTTCCTGCCGTGACACCATAAGGTGCCCCAGCCATGGTGCGAGGCGATGGCCGGCATAGTTGGTAGAATCGCGCATTTCCGTAGCCGTGCCGAGCGCATCGCTGATCCGCTTGGCGGTGCGCTCGTCATTGGCCGCGAAGGCCACGCGCACATGGCAATTATCGAGAATGGCATTGTTCTGCCCGTAGGCGCGCTCGATCTGGTTCAAGGATTGGGCGATTAGGAACGCTTTCAGACCGTAGCCGGCCATGAAGGCGAGCGCCGATTCAAAGAAATCCAGCCGCCCCAGTGCGGGGAACTCGTCCAGCATTAGCAGCAGCCGATGCCGCTTGCCGGACGTTTCCAGTTCCTCGGTCAACCGCCGCCCGACCTGGTTAAGAATGAGGCGGATCAGTGGCTTGGTCCGATTGATGTCCGAGGGTGGCACGACAAGATAGAGACTGACCGGCTCTTTCGCGCCAACCAGATCGGCGATGCGCCAGTCGCAGCGCTCCGTCACGCGGGCCACAACCGGATCTCGATAAAGTCCAAGAAACGACATGGCGGTCGAAAGCACGCCAGAGCGTTCGTTCTCGGATTTGTTCAGAAGCTCCCGTGCAGACGAGGCAATGACGGGATGCACCCCGGCTTCGCCCAGATGCGGCGTGTCCATCATCGCGCGTAAGGTCGCCTCGACCGGACGGCGCGGATCGGACAGGAAATTGGCGACACCAGCCAGTGTCTTTTCTTTCTCGGCGTAGAGAACATGCAGGATCGCACCGACCAGCAGGCTGTGGCTGGTCTTTTCCCAGTGGTTGCGTTTGTCGAGGCTGCCTTCGGGATCAACGAGAATGTCCGCGATGTTCTGCACATCGCGGACTTCCCATTCCCCCTGCCGGACTTCCAGCAGCGGATTATAGGCTGCCGAATGCACATTGGTCGGATCGAACAGCAAGACGCGGCCATGATTGGACCGGAAGCCTGCGGTCAGATTCCAGTTCTCGCCTTTGATGTCATGGACAATGCAGCTTCCCGGCCAGGTCAGCAGCGTCGGCACCACGAGGCCAACACCCTTGCCGGATCGGGTTGGCGCAAAGCACAGCACATGCTCGGGGCCGTCATGACGCAGATAATCCTTGCTGTGCCGCCCCAACACGACGCCATCCGGGCGGAGCAATCCGGCAGCATGGATTTCCTTGTCCTCGGCCCAGCGCGCAGAACCGTAGGTGGCGACATTGCGGGCTTCCCGTGCCCGGATGATCGACAGGAGAAAGGCGGCAGCTATGGCAAGAACCGCCCCGGACGCGGCGATGAACGCGCCTTCGGTAAAGATGCCGGGCGCATAGGCGTCATAGGAAAACCACCACCAGAAGAAGGCAGGTGGATAATAGAGTGGCCATCCGGCAATATCGAACCAGGGATCGCCGAGCTGGGGCTGGAAGCCAAGCCGGAAAGCAACCCATTGCGTTGCAGCCCATACCATCACCACGACGATGGTGAAGACGACAATGATCTGGTTCCAGAGTATTCGGCCTCCACGCATACAGGCTCCAATTGGCAAGAGTGACGGAGCCGATCAGAGAATAGCGGTTTACGCGAGTGGCAACAGAAAAGGTCTTGCCGGAGGAATGCCGGATACCATCGGCGGCAAATAGGAAGGATGCAGCGGCCCCCTCAGGATGCGTTACCGAGTATCAGGGGAAAGGTGGTGGCAGTCGACTTTCTTCGCGACGCTGAGGAGTTTTGAAAGCGCAGGATCGCGATTTTGGGGCGACCACACCGCAGAAAAGGCTATCGTTTCCGGTTCGTCGCTGATCGGCAGAAAGCAAACGTTCGCAGTATTGGCTCGGATGACTTCCTCCACAAACAGAGAAATACCATGGCCCGCCGCAATCATTGATAGCAACGTGCTGCGTCCAACATCGCAACGGTGAATTGTCGGCGTCAACCAGTTTCCAGTCGCCCGCGTCACGATCAGGTCATGAATCTGTGGGCCGCTTCCGCCATGCCGAACGAGAAATGTTTCACCGGCGAGTTGACGCCACTCGATGTTTGTCCGCAGGGCCAAAGGATGCACAACTGGTAACGCGACGACCAGACGATCGCGCCATATGACGCGCGAATTGAGGTCAGAAATTTCATGGTTCTGAGCTATAAAAGCGATATCAATTCTGCATTCCCGAAGCATCATCTCAGCTTCACGGGCCGTTGCTTCTGTGATTTGCAACCGAATATCTGGATACTTGTCGTGGAATTGATTCAGTAATCGGTCGAGGAACCAACCTGCTGTAAGCGCATAAACGCCGATCCGCAGTTCGCCCTTATCTCCTTGTGCATTCATTCCGGCGGTCTTGATCGCAGCATCAAGAGTGCTGACGGCTTCCTGAACTTGATCGACGAACTCGCGTCCAGCATCGGTGAGCCGAACGCCGCGCGTGTTGCGCTGGAAGAGAATGACACCAAGGTCCTCTTCCAGCAGCTTGATCCGGGCGCTGACACTCGACTGACTGGTGCCCAACGCCGAAGCGGCCCGTTGGAAACTCAAATACTCGGCAACAGCCAGCGTTTGGACGAGCGATTTCAGTGAAACCCGTCCGTCTGTAAGAGCGTAAATCCGTGACGCTCTTGTTGCGCGACCTTTGCTACGGCGCAAAACTACCTCTGTGATAAGGTTCGCAACAATCTAAGTCAGGTGACCGCGAGTTTGCCATCGCTGCTTGAGAACTCATGCCCACGAAACCAATCACCGTGAGCCGGGTGGGAGGTGTTTCGCTGACTTGGGTCCGCAACTGTCCAGTCGCCACTTAAAAGGCTTAGGCATGAACATGTCCTTGATCATCATTGATATCGTGAGAGCGCATGGTGTAGTGATGACAGTCCTCCAGCGCAGCACTAGCGTGATGCCCCTAGCTCAGCTTGTTTGTCGGTCCAATCAGGCGGAGCGCCCAGCCGATTAGCGATCCGGCCAGCTATACCCGGTGAGCGCCCGAAGGTATCGCACGCGGCGTGCTTGGGCTTGCCACCAAACCATGACTGGATCCGGTTGGCTGATGGCAGCGAAAAATCGGGTCCATTTCGATCCTGGCCATAGACCAGAAGCTTTGCGAACTCGCTCCCAAAAGTGGCCGCTAATGCGTAAGCATCTCCAACCTCGGATACTTGTGGCGTGTTCGAAATCGAGTTAGCTCCGCGCGCCCAGACCGACGCAGCGAGCTGATTCCCTCGCTGGCCAACTGCTTCGGCTTCAATCGCAATGCCGCCGAGCCCGATTGGCAGGCGTGGAGCGGCTAGGGGAAGCGCTACTGCGGTCCCGAGCGTTAACGCCGTTGAAGCTCCCGCTGCGACTTTGTCCGTCGGTATTATATCCGTGACGACTGCGCGAACGGTAACGTCGGCACCCTGGCCGAAGGGTACCATGTAAAACCGGTCACTAAGCGCGATACAGAGTGAGCGATCAAGGATGTTCGTCACCAATCTGCGATCATCCGGGGTCTGCACTCGCAAAGCGGCTGCCTGAGTGAAGCTCGTAGGAATGATCGTAGCAGTTCTCAATGGTGACAGAGCCGCGCTGTCGACATAAGTTCGCCGCTTGGACAGTTTGCCTTTCTCAGGACTAAGGCGACTGTACGAGGTGAGCGTACCGCCCTCTTTTAGAGGCACGGTTGTGCATGCGGTAAGCAAGGGCATAGCCAACAAAAAAAAGAGTCCCGTACGGCATGAGGATACCAATGTTCCATCAAGACGCCACGCGTGTTTCGTGATGAACCGCATTCTGTCCCGCCCGAACTTTATCGCATTTGTCTGCGCGGGCTCACCTCTTCCAATACTTATTTTTATCAACGCTCGACACCCCTGCCCTCGCGCGCAAACGAGCTAGAAGGCAGCCTCTCAGTTGCAAGTCCAGTCGCACCCTCTGCTTGCAGCGAGACGGCAGGTCGAAAACGGTACTCGTGGATATTGGCTGGCGTTTCCTTGCCCTGCATCCTTGAGATCAGCGCACGAAGTGGTGGCGACAGTAGCCAGTTGCGAGTGAGAATACCCAAGCGGGTGCGAGGCGTAGAAAGCCCCGTGAATAGCTGCTTTTGCTTTCGCGCAACCAACGGGCGCTGGCCAGCTTCGTAGCCTGACAAAGCTGCGGAAGAAATTCCATGGGCAGCCAGTTCTCCTGCCAACCGGTAAGCGCCGGTTAATGCAAGAAGCGCGCCTGCACCTGACGCAGGGGACGCGCAATATGCGGCATCTCCCACAAGCACCACCCGCCCCGACGACCATGATGGCATCTGAACCTGAGCAAGCGCATCAAAGTAGAAATTAGGAGAGCTGTCGGTCTTCCCAAGCAGGGCAGGTACATGCCAGCCGAGACCCGTAAAGGCCTCGCGTAGCATAGCGCGCTGCTTCTCGACGTCGCGGTAATCGTAGCTGAGCGGAGTATCGCTGCGAAACATGAAGTTTATTTGCCCAAGTCCAGGCTCGGCGCGGAAGATTGCCGCGGATTTTCCAGGCTCGTTGTAAAACGTCACCCAGCCGTATTCGCCCATGGGAAGATCGACGTTCACAAAAGCGAAGTAGTGTTGCTTGAATTTCAGGAACGCCTCCTCCGCCCCAAACACTGCGCGACGCACACTCGAATGCAGCCCATCCGCGCCGATGACCAGGTCGAACCGTTGAGGCGGCCCCTTTGCGAACGTGACATCCACCCCACGTTCATCTTGGGTGAAAGTTTTGATCGTTTCGCCAAATATGTAGTTCACGTCGTTCTTGGTTGCGTCGAAGAGCAGTTCCGCCAGATCGCCGCGCTTGATCTCCAGATCCTCGGAACCAACCATCCGTTCCATTGCCGCAAGCGGCATTCTCGCGCGTTCCCGATCGCGGTGATCGACGAAACGCATACCCTTGATTCTGAGGACCCTGGCGCGAACAGCAGATAAAAGGCCCATTCTCTCGATAACTGCGAGCGCCTCCGACCTTACGTCAACACCGTTTCCGCCCCGGCGCAACTCAGATGCCTGCTCGACGATGGTGACATCGAAGCCGGCACGCACTAGCCAGAAAGCGGCCGTAGGTCCAGCGATGCTGGCCCCAACAATAAGTATTCTGGGTCTGGTCATGGCTGCACAATCTCAGTCATTCCGCGCGGCGCTGCCGGACCCAGACCGATAGAGCACAGCCAATTCAATACGACCTCATGCGTGACGTTTCGATTGTCCACCTGACAATGTTCAAGACCACCCAGCCGCCGATCTTCGATCGCGACGAAGGATTTGTTGGACGTCCCTGCCTGCTGATAATTTGTCAGAGCTTGATGGAGCGGATTTGGTTGCACCATCACCTCCTCTACGCCGTGCATGACGAGAAGAGGGCACTCGATTTTTTCCACAAAACCATCGAGATTGTAGTTGAAACGAGGGTCGTTCGCGAAATCGTCCAGGCTTTCTGCGCCCAAAATATGCATTGCGTGGGCTGCGTAGCTGGGCGGCATCCACTTGAGCATTTCACCCCAATTGAACTTGTGCGGCCCTCCATTAGAAATGACCGCGGCCAAACGAGGATCCTGTGAGGCAAGCCTGAGTGAATCGTAGCCTGAGAAACTCTCGCCGAACACAATGATCTTGCTCGCATCAACCTCGGGCCGGGAAGCAAGGAAATCTACTGCCTTGGAATGAAAGTGTTCCGCGTCTGCGCGCCTTGGCTTTCCTTTTTCATAAAGGGATAGTCCTGTGCCGGGCTGGTCGTAAACGAAGAAGTTGTATCCGCTTTGGATTAATGCTGGGCCAATGTTGAAATAGTTTTCCGTAGTCTGGCAATCGCCGCCATTCAAAGACAATACAGTCGCTCTAGGCTCCTGCACCCAGGGTGGGGCGAAAAAATACCCCTCGAGTTTCACACCTTCGTAGTCGATTTGCACCTTCTCAGGAACCACATCGAAATAGCGAGAGGCGGCGTCGAATAGCTCAGATGTCTTTTTAAGCAGATCAATTTTTCGCGTGTCTTGGGCCTCAATCAAGAATTCCGCGACACGGTTGTAGTTGCACGCTCGGCAGTAGGCGTTTCTTGCGGAGAGCCAGTTGCCGGTGGCTTCAGCATCCCGCCCATGCTTTTCCACGGCTCTCGATGTCGCAAGCCATTCCCTGATCCAAGAGTCGTCACTCTCCGGGTCAATTCTCTTGCAGGCTTCAAAAATCTCGGTGACGTCTGCAAATCCAAGGGACGCAAGCCCCAGAATCTTGGTAACCTGAAATGATCTCACGGGATTTTCTGGCCAGTGGCCAAACTCGATTGTCATGTCTCTGCTCCATTTACGGGTATCAGCGCAAAGCCGACGGTTGTTGACCGAGCGCAGCTAAATCGAAAATTTGTATGCGGGCGGTGGGACAGGATCGCGTGCGTTAAACAACACATTCCAGGACACTTGCTGCCTGTTTAGGCTGGATGTTCCCGCCTGTTCTCGTTCAGCTAGTATTTCGGAAGCTCTAGCTGGTTATAGGCTTTGACGGAGGTCTCACTGGCCGCTCCTAGAGTTTCCCCGTTTGCTGAGCGGATTAACATCTCGTCACGTTGTTCAATTTCTTCAGGTGTGCGGGGAAGGAAAAAGGAATGACTTCCTTGACCGGTCGCCAAGGCTTGGTTGGCTTCCACGTAAGGGCGAATGGTTTTCTCATAAGCCATAAAACCCTCGACAGGGTCAAAATGGGAGGCAAGCTCGCCGGCGAGAACATAGGCACCCACAAGTGCAAGGCTCGTGCCTTGCCCAGACAGAAACGATGGCGCGTAAGCTGCGTCTCCGACTAAACCAACTCGCCCCTTTGCCCAATTACTCATTCGGATCTGGCTGACGGAATCGAAGTAAAGATCATCCGCATTGGACATTGCATTGAGCAATTTAGGTACCTGCCACCCGCTTTCTGCATAAACCGCTTCTGTAAGCCGTCTCTGTTCGATCAGATCACGCGATAATGCTGGACCAGGATTTTCTGTTGCAAAGATTAGGAAAGCGAAAACGTCATGGCTTTCTCGTACTGCGATCATGCCAGCGGCGCGACCCGGTTCTGCGTAGGTGATTGCCTCGTGCGCCAGCCGCAGGTCATTTGGCATCGTGAAAAGATTGAAGCAGTAGCCCAAATAATGGCTGAACTTATCCTCTGGCCCGAATGCTAGTTGACGTGTGCGGGAATGAAGGCCGTCCGCACCGATAACGACATCGTATTTCTCTCTTACTCCATCTTCGAAAAGCACACTAACGCTTGCACCGTCATCATCGAGTGCTTCAATGGAGTTTCTGAAACGGCAAGTAACGCGGCTTTCTTTGACGAAACCATAAATAAGACCGGTGAGCGCCCCGCGAGGAAGTTCGACGTCGCGTTCTATTTCGTTCCCCATGACGACGTAGGGCGGAATGGTACCGATTACCTGTCCATGACCGTTGACGAACGTCATGGAGCGGGAGTCTATGTGCTCCGACCTAACCTGCGGCGCGAGGCTCATTTTCTCAAGAACGCCAATCGCCGTCCCACGCACGTCAATGGGGTATCCCCCACTACGTACAGTTGATGCCCTCTCGACTAGAGTGACGTCAAATCCAAATCGGTCAAGCCAGTACGCTGTCGTCAGACCAGCCACGCTTGCTCCCGAAATTAGTACTCTTCGTGGAAAGTTCTCACGTTTTGACATACGAGTATCTCCTGCTTATAAGATACACGTCGCATCCTATTTCGAAAGAGTCAAGATGCGCTCCGCATCTTATTTGAGGGAAAAATGAGCGCTAAAGCCCAGAGAAGACGTGGTCCGGAGTTGGACGAAGCGATTTTAGATGCCGTTTGGCATGAAATAATAACCAAGGGATATGGTGGTTTGACATTAGATTCCGCTGCAAGCCGCGCGGGTACAAGCCGACCAGTTATTCACCGGCGTTGGAAGAGCCGTAGTGAACTCGTCGTCGCTGCTCTTGCTCGCTACGTGGCCCGCAACCCTATTAATGTGACGGATCAAGGCAGTGTCCGCAGCGAGATGATATCGCTTCTTCAGGGGCTGTCAGAAAGAGCACAACCGCATCTGATTCGGATCCTTTTCGATATGCGAGAGGATCTCCTGAAAGACAATATTCACCTGGCAGACCTTCCAGGAAGAATTGGCGAGCAAGGATTAGTGGCTGACATATTAGCGCGAGGGGCGCAACGCGGCGAAATTGATCCATCGCGGATCACGCCCCGTATAATTTCCCTACCGACTGACTTGGCACGCCACGATATGCTAATGACGCTCAGACCTCTTTCTGACACAAGCATCAAGGAAATCATAGACGAGGTCTTCTTGCCCTTAGTTCTCCGAACATCGAAATAGTTGGAACTTCCGCCACGTTCGCCTGGAGCGCTAATAATTGTGCAAAGCTAAATCGTACCACTGCCGAAAAGAACGGTCCACAACGTCGTCATCATCGATGATTGGCGACGAAACTGTCGCTTAGGACATCCGTGAACGTCGTTTATCGTTCTCAAAGGGGGCGCCAACTTATCCAATAATAGCCGGGCTAGATGGCCTTCATGGTCGCTTGCTCACTACGGCCTCATCATCTGAGATGAGTATTTCAACTGTTGCCGTCATACCCGCTGCGAGTTCAACACCGGACGGCACCTTTTCGATATGGATGCGCACAGGGATGCGCTGGGCAAGCCGCACCCAGGAAAATGTCGCCGCTACATTGGGGAGGCCGAGATGACCGGGCGCATCGTTGCTGTTGTCGATCCCCCGACCGAGGCTTTCGACATGACCAGTGACTGGCTGATCAAAACCCAACAGCATGATCCGTGCCGGGTCGCCAACTCGGATCTGGCCGATCTTCGTCTCCTCGAAATAGCCGGTGATCCAGAAGCTGGCGGCGTCGAGGACGGCGACCTTCGTCACGCCAGCGGTCGCGTAGTCGCCGGGCCTAAGCCTGAGGTTGGTGATATAGCCGTCGACCGGCGCGCGGACAGTCGATCGGGCGAGGTCAAGCCTGGCTAGATCAAGCGCCGCCATCGCTGACTGATAGGCGGCGCCGGCGACCGCAGCCGCGCCACTCGATTGCTGGGACGCCTCTTGGGAGACAACGTCCTTGAGCTGGCTATGCCGCCGCGCCGTCGCCTGACGAACGATCATATCCTGGCGTTTCGCTTCAACTTCAGCCTCAGCCAACGACACTGCCAACCTTAGCCGCTCGGGGTCGATCTCGTAAAGAATGTCGCCCCGACGCACATTCTGATTATCAACCACGGAAACTGCGCTGACCGTGCCGGAGACTTCCGGCGCGATCTGCACGACATCGACCCCAACCCGTCCGTCGCGGGTCCAAGGCGTTCGCTCGTAATGGTACCACGCCTTCAGCGCGATAAAGGCGGAGACGGCGACGAGGCAAAGAGTCAGGGCATAACGCCCAAGCAGGGATAAAACAGGTTTCAAGGCAGGAGTCCGATCGATGGCAGGTACTGCACGAGCAGACCGTAGATGATGACAAAGGTGGCGAGTTCGGCCAGTGGCCGATAAGCGAAACGGCGATTGAGACCGGTGACGGCAAACAGGCGGAGCACCGCCATGGTGGCAATCAGCGCGATAAACGCGAGCACCACCAGGCCAGGGACGAGGACGCCTCCGACATTGAGATCAACGATCATCGGCCATAATCCTCTTGTCTGCTTGAGAGCCAAGCGCGAACTGCAGGTCGATGAGCAGATCGACAATCTCCAGGCGGTTCCTGAGCACGCTGCCTGCGATCTTCTCGATCAGGCTCTCGATCCGCTGATCGAGGTCGAGAAGGCCGGTCGTCTTTGGCGGCTTCCCGCCAATGAAGCGCTTGGCGATGACTGATAGAAGCTCTCTCAGTTCGACGCCGACCTCACCCTTGATCTGTGGGATCGTCTTGCGAAGCTGTCCGACGACATGCCCGATACGAAGATGGTGGAGCGTATCGTCGAGCACATCTGGATACGCTTTGCCGGTCAGCCGCAACCTAGGCAGCAACAAAGCTGTCCGATCGATCATCAGGCTTGTCCAGCGCGCTTCGTTGGGTGCAGCGCCAAGCGCGCGTCGGCCAACGTCTCGGCGGCTCAAGCGGAGCAAGCGGTTGATCGCTCCATCGACCGGCACGGTCTGGAACAGGGACATGCTCACCGCACCGAAGCCGACCGCTGCAAACAGCGCGATCACACTGTTGAGTGAAGTGGCGAAGTCACCTGTATAATTGGGACCGAGAGCCGAGAGGATTGGAATGGTCAGCGTGATGCCGAGCGCCATGAAGGTCGTCGGCAGGCGTGCCTGGAGGGAACCAGCGAACAGGAAGGCCGGCGCAAGCACCGCGACAAGAACCCGAAATTCCGTGACCTGGGGCAGGATGATGAAGCTGTAGACTAGGCTGATTATGACCCCGTAGATTGAGCCGACGATATATTTGACGACAAAGGGCACAGGCGCATCGAAATTGCCGAACAGGGTACAGCAGACGCCAAGAATGGAGACGGCCATTCCACCCTCCGGCCAGGCCGTCCAGATCCAGAAGGCACAGCCGATGAGAATGCCGATGATCGCGCCGAACGCGGTGCGCCCCGCCATCCAAGGATCGCGGTGATAGACATAGCCTTTCGCCCGCTTCGGCCCACGAAGCGGCGTGGCATCGCGCAATCGCCCCGTGGCTGCGATGTTCCGCTCCAGCCTGTCGCAGTCCTGTAGAAGACCGACCAATTCGGCGAGATGACCTGCCAGGTTGGCTGCAAGCCTATCGCAGGGCATCGTAGCATCGGCGCCAAAGCGCTTCTGGACTGATCTTGCCTGCGCGATCAGTTGGGCTGCTGCAGCCTCCCGGTCTTCCGTCGCGCCCCTTGCGGCCCAGGCACCGATTTCACCGACCAAGGCGATCAACTCACCGGGCGCATCGCCGTCGCCTAAGCGAACGGCCTCAATCCGGTCTTCGATCTCGGCTGCGAGCCACAGCAAACGGGCAAGCCGGTCATGGATAAGTTGCAGTATCTGGCGTGGCGGTGTTGGCGCCGGATCATAGGGTAGATGCGTGGCAAGCCCCTGGATTGCTAACAGGTCCGTTGCGAGTTGGTGGCGGTCGCGACGGCTTTCTCCCGGCGTTCCACTTAGTGCATCGCCCGCAAGACGACGGGCTGCCCGCAAAGTGGCCGACAACTTGCCGGTGAACTGGCCGGTCATGCGTTGAGGCAGGATGTAGCGATGGATTAGGACCGCGCACAGGATCCCGATCGAGATTTCCTGGACGCGCACCGACGCCGTCTCGAAAACCGCGCTTGGATCGAGCACGCTCGGGAACCCGATCAGGCTCGCGGTATAGCCAGCAAGAACAAAGGCATAAGCGCGTGGTGTACGATCGAGCAGCGAGAAAAAAAGGCAAAGGCCGATCCAGCCCGCAAGCACGAGGCTACATAGCATCGGATCGTTCACGAAATTCGGGACGATCGCGACCGTCGCTATCGCGCCGAAGAAAGTCCCGGCCAAGCGATAGACACCACGGCTGAGCGACGCTCCGGCAGACGTCTGCGAGACAATGTAGACGGTAATGATCGCCCAGAACGGCTTGGGAAGCCCGATCCGCAGAGAAACATAGTAGGCCAGCATCGCTGCGGCAAAGCTTTTCGCTGAAAACAGGATCGCATCCGCATCCGCCTTTATGGCGGGCGTGCGCAGGAAGCTCGTTCCAGCTTTAAACCGGGCTGCAACGGTCTCAATCGAAGGGATGTTTATGGGATGGGCGGTGTTCATGCCGCCAGTTGTGATCGATTTGCAAAAGTAAATAAATTCGGTATTGTGACATAAAATACCTAAACCTGGCCATTCTGATGCCTTTGCTGCGATCTGCCGTTTCTGTTTTCGATCCTGACCTCACCCATCTGCCCGCTGTCGCCCACAAGCTCGATTTCGCGGACCATGAGGCGGAAATCCCTTTGCATGTGCATCGGAAAGGCCAGTTGATCCTCGCATTGCACGGCGCCGTCACCTGCATTGCGGGCAACGAGATCTGGATCGTACCCCCCAACTGCGGGGTCTGGATTCCCGGCGGTGTGCCCCACAGCGCCCGCGCAACCGCGAACGCCCGGCTCAACTATCTATTCGTGGACCCGGGCGCGGCGAACCTGCCTGGAAACAGTTGCACGCTGTCGGTTTCCCCGATGATCCGCGAGATGGTCGATCGGCTTGTTGGCGAGGGTGCGGACTATCTCGCCGACAGCCATGCCGCCCGCATCGCGCGGGTGATCCTCGACGAACTCGCGCAGATGCCGCATGAGCGGCTCAACCTGCCGATCTCCAACCATCCGAAAATACGGGCGATGGCAGAAGCTCTCACGATCGAGCCTTCAGATCGCAGTACGCTGAGTGATTGGGCAAAGCGGCTTGCAATGAGCGACCGGTCACTGGCCCGCCTGCTGATCCGCGAGACGGGACTGACGTTCGGGCGCTGGCGGCAGCAGCTTCACCTCGTCGTCGCGCTGCGCGAACTGGCCAGCGGAGAAACGGTGCAGAATGTCGCCGTAGAACTGGGATACGAGTCGGTCAACGCGTTCATAACGATGTTCAAGAAGGCCTTGGGCAGCACGCCAGCGCAGTATTTTTCGCGCCGAGGCACATCACCACATCCAGCTTGACGCTGCGAGTCTTCGACGATGATGTGGCAACATGCTCGCTTGGCTCGCAGCCATATTACGCGTGCATACGGCAGCCAGCACCGTCTACAGTTCGGATGACAAGCGTCCGTCACGTTGCGGCTCGCGGATAAATCGTTCAACCAGTTCATCCGTCCATTCCACATATTCCACGTGGAGGCCATCGGCATGGCGGGCATAGAGCATCCGCCCTGTAGGAACGTCAACGATTGGCTGGGTGATAGTTGCTCCGCACGCAAGCAGCTCGGCTTCAATTGCCTTGATATCACGCACTATTACGGGACCATGGCTGTCTCGAATTGGTGCCAGTGATTGCTCTGTTCCCGCAACGACGAACATATCCCCAACGCCGGCCAAATCCCATTCACCGAAGCGGAACCGCACATGTGCTTTGCGACCGTGAAGCCGTTCGAGGGTGACCAGCGTTGCATCGCAGTCTGCCGAAAACATCCGTGCATAGGTTTTGAGGATCATGTCACACCTTATTTATTGATCACTACATATCTAAACTCGTTGACTTGTCGCGGTCAACGGTTATTTAGTGATCGATATGAAACAGGAAGCGAATAAAGGTGGCCGCCCTCGCAGCTTCGATCGTGACGGTGCAATTGCGACAGCATTGCATCTCTTCTGGAGGCACGGTTACGAGGGAGTCTCGCTTGCCATGCTCACAGAAGCGATTGGTATAGCGCCTCCCAGTCTCTATGCCGCGTTCGGAAGCAAAACCGGGCTATATCGCGAGGCTCTGGATCGCTACTCGGCGATGACAGAATTCACGCTTTCCCGTAGTGAAGACGAAGCCCTGACCCTCGACGAAGCCCTTAGGCATCTGTTCGATCAAGCCATCGAGAGAGTGACGGGGGAGCAGGGCGAACGCGGATGCATGGTTTCAATAGGATTGCTTTTCTGCCACCCAGATCACGTTCAACTGTGCGACGAGCTTGCTACCCGCCGACACGATATGGCAGAACGCCTTGAGAATGACCTTCGGCATTGGCTGCCACCAGCTCGTTGCCGCGAGGCTGCGCGCTTCCTCTGCGCTGTTCTGCAAGGGATTGCCGTTCAGGCCAAGGACGGAGCGACCGCGCACGATCTTCGCGCCACGGCAGATATCGGGCGGGCGGCAGTTACGGCGATGATTGCGGCGTAACCAACGATGAGGGGTGAGGATCTCGAGGCATTACGTCACGACGCGAACCGTCGTTATACGTGAGCTGTTTGGGCTCTTGTCCGCGATTGGCCGCTTTTCGATTTCCTAACGTCAGTGCCTACTTCTGCCACCTCGACAAACTTCGCAAAAGTGCTTCGCTTACTTGCCGCCGGTGACGTCGAGGAATGTACCGGTAATGAAGGAGGCCTCGTCGCTCGCCAGCCACACTATCGCGCGAGCGACTTCTTCCGGCTGCCCGCCTCTTCCCATGGGGATTGTGTCCTTGACCCTATCCACCCGTCCAGGCTCTCCGCCACTCGCATGCATCTCGGTGTAGATGTGGCCGGGACGAACGCAGCAGACGCGTATTCCTTCCCGCGCAACTTCCTTGGAGAAGCCGATGGTGAATGTTTCGAGGGCGCCCTTCGAGGCGGCGTAATCGACATATTCGTTTGGACTGCCGAGTCGGGCCGATGCAGACGAGATGTTGATTACGACGCCGCCCCTCCCGTTGGAGCGTGTGGACATCCGCTTGGCTGCCTGTTGGGCGCACAGCATCGGGCCGATCGCGTTGACCGCGAACATCCGTTGCATGCGCTCGAAGCTGATATTTTCCAGCCGTGATTGCTGCGCAATGATCCCCGCATTGTTGACCAGCACATCGATCCGGCCAAATTCCCGGTCGATCGTGGAGAAAAGCTGGGTGATCTGCTCGGGATCGGCACTGTCTGCCCGCACGGCCAAAGCCTTGCGCCCGGCGGCTTCCACATCGGCTGTGACCGCATGAGCGGCGGCCTCATTGGAAACAAAAGTAATGACGACATCATAGCCTTTAGCCGCGGCAAGCCGCGCTGTCGCAGCACCCACGCCACGGCTTCCTCCAGTTATCAACATCAGGGGTGTCTGCGAAACGGTATTCATTTTCTTGCCTTCCTTAGGTGATTGGGTGAGGACGGTCAGGAGCCGGCCGGTTTTTTGATTCGGGCTGCGGACCTTCGCAGATGGGGTCCTAACGCCAGTACGAGTGGAATGATCAAGACAGCGGTGGCGGCCGCCGCAAGAACACCGATTGTCCGACTGCTGTGATCAGCAATGGTGCCATATAAGATTGGGGCGAGGCCACCGGAGCCGATAACGCTCGTATAGAAGATCGCGAAAGCCCGACCTGTATCGCCGTCCGAAAGTTCAGGCACGGTGCCGTAGAGCACCGTCGATGTGCCGTTGAGAACAATGCCGAGCAGCGGCAGCAAGATGAGCGTCAAGGGAAGTGGCGTGAACAGTGTCGCGAGAATCAGAGAGGCTGTCGTGGCCTCGGCTATCATCACGGTCCTTACGACGCCCAGCCTTTCTCCAAGGCCGCCGAATACTGCTTTCCCGAACGCGCCACCCAAAAACAGTAGCGCAAGAGCGACACCGACCGTCGGTAGGCCACCACCGCGTGCCTGAACAAGAAAGGGAAGAAACAGCAGATACCCCATGCGGGTTGCGGTATCGAAGCCGCCAATCACCGTCAGAATACGAAAGCCGCTGCGTTGATGGCTGATCGTGGCCTGCCGTCTACCTTCCGTGGAGGAGGAAACGGTGGGAACCAGCCGAACCAAAGTAAAGATCAGAGCGATCCCGAGCATCGCCATCAATCCGACCACTGGTTGCCAGGTCAGAACCGTCAGCAGCAGCGCAGTGGACGCTGGCAACACGGCCTTGCCCAGATCGCCCGCGAAATTATAGATACCGAGAGGGCGTCGCGCGGCATCCCCATAGCTTTCGGCGACAAGCATGGAAGCACGCGGATGCTGAATGCTCGACCCAATACCGGCCACGACGAGGCCGACGCAAAGTCCCGCCAGTCCCAATGGCAGAGCCATGATCACCAGGCCGGCTGCTGCGATAGCTGTCGAGAGGACTAGCGCGGCGCGCGGTGACCAGCGGCGAAGAAGCCGATCGGCAGGCAGTTGAAGACCGCCCATGGTCGCGTAATAAAGGGCACGCATAACGGCAAGTGCCGCATAGGAAAGCCCGAACTGCGCCTGCCATATCGGCATGAAGGCATAGAGGGCGTCCGTGTAACCATCATGCAGGGCATGTGTGAGACTGGCTCCGACAAGGCTACGCTTTTGAGTGTTCCATCGACTGCTGCGGCTCATCTCTAAGTATTCTGCCCAGAATGCTGTTTGCCTTGCCACGTCTGGCTATGTCCTCATTCGACGGTATACGTGTGAGCTTTCATCGACTAGTATGATTTTTCTCACGAATATCGTTCGCTTTTCTCACGGATACAGGATGCGCCGTCTTCCGCCCTTGAACGCCCTGCGTATATTCGAAGTCGCTGCCCGGACGGGGAGCTATGCCGAGGCTGGAGCTGAACTCGGCCTCACCCATGGCGCAGTGAGCCGACAGATCGCCGCATTGGAAGGCTGGCTGGGTCAGAAGCTGTTCGTGCGGGAAGGACGCCGGATGGTCGCAACACCAACGGCGAAAATCTTCGCCGCGGAGGTCGGCCTATCATTCAGTCGCTTGGCTGTAGCAGCAGAGGCCTGTGGGCGCCCGAACGCGCGCCGCATCCTGCGCGTCAGCGCCCCAACCAGCCTGGCGATGCGCTGGCTCATCCCTCGGCTTGGGAGCTACAACGCCAATCACCCGCAGGTCGAAGTCGTCGTTACGACCGTGTCCTGTGTTCAGGAAGAATTGCGCGGCGGCGTGGATCTCTCGATCCGGCGCGGTGTGGTTAGGGAAGATATATGGCCCCAGCACCATGTCGTTCCGCTGCTCGACGACGTGGATACGTTGATCATGAGCCCCGCGTTATTTGCTGAGCGCCCGATCCTCAAGCCCATGGACATTGAGGTGCATACGCTGCTTGCCAGCGAAACGCGTCCCGGCGACTGGATGAACTGGCTTGAAGCCGCGGGCCTCCAGCATCTGACCGGATTGCCTCGACAGACATTTGACCACTTCTTCGTGGCGCGCCAGGCGGTGGAAGACGGGCTTGGTATCGGGATCGGTCCGCTTCCCATGCTGGATATCGACATTGCCAGCGGAAGATTGATGACTCCGCTTCCCGACATCCGGGTGCCGAGGACCGGCTATGTCGCTGTCATCCCCCGTCAGGCCGATTCTGGAAATCTGGTTCGCGGCTTTGTTGACTGGCTACTCGACGAAGCGCGCGGTGAAAACATTCGCGACGGAGACAGTTGTCAAGCAGCGGAATAGCAGTGCCTACAAACCCAGCCCCAGCTGCCGCCCCAACTGCCACGACACCGATCCGCCCTGCACGACGCCCGCGACTTGGCGGCCGAGTTGAGGGTCGATGACCGACCGCCATGGAACAAGCGTGAACTCGTGGGATTTTTCAACGATGGCGAACTTTCCGCTCGATAGCTGGACCGTCCCCGTGAACTTGCCGCTGATCTTCTCGCCGTCCGCCGTCGCCCGGAACGGCAATCCCTTGCTTCCGGCCATTTCCGCACCGACGCGGGCCACCTCGCGCTCGCGCAGCGTGGCGAGAAGGTTGCGCCGGTAGAAGATACGGCCATTCTGCTGGCGGGTGGCGTCGCCCTGTTCGATATGATGGTCGCGGCGCTGATCCATGGCCTCGCGCACCTGCTGGCCGAATCCGGCCGGAGCGAGATCCGATGCGTCGTTGGCGAGCATCCGCCGGTCGAGCCAGGTCGCGCCGTCCGCCCCGATTTGTTTCTCCAGATCGAAGGCCGAGAGGACACGGATGCTGGCCTGACGGTTGCGGCCGGCATCATAGGCTACGGCGCGGCTCTCGAAGTCTTCAGGGATACGCCATTGGTCGGCGTCGATCCGCTCGGCGATGCCGACGCGGCGTAGCGCCTCCAGTCGGCGCTCATGGGCATCGACATAGCCCTTATAGTCGCCGCCCGGAATGCGGCCCTCGAACTTCGCCTGTTCGAGGTGGCGGCTGGGTCGATAGATACCATTCTCCGAGATCGCAGCGATGGTGCGATCAGAGGGACGTTGCCCCGTGTCGGCGGGACCGACTTCGACGATGCTGCCGATCCGCGCATCCTCGACGCGGGCCGGGTCGATCCCCGGAACATGATGCGTCCGGCCGTCGATCCCGTCCACCACGAGCGTCAGGTTCTCACCCATCTCGTCGGTCAGATACTTGTCAACGACGCGGCCGACGATAGGTGCCGCCGGTGCTGCATCGTGAATCTGGAAGGTCATCGGGTCACGCTCCAGGCCGTCGGCCTTCAGCGCCTTGTGCATGTTGCGGATGATGTCGCCGCGCTCGCCGAGTTCGCGCAGCGCTGGTTCCATCTTCGCGCCAAGCTCCCAGACGCCGGGCCCATGCTCCGTGGCCAGCCCCATCTTCTCCAGCTTGACGAGGCGGCGCAGGCGCAGGGTTCGGCTGAACTGGCGGCGCGGATCGTCGGGTTCATGGCGCAGGTCGAGGAACCGTTCCTCAGCCTCCTCGGCCATGGCACGGTCGATGCGTGTGAAGCGGTCCTGATCGATTTCGGCGGACAGTTTGCGGCTCTGCTCGATCTCGGTCACCGGGCCGAGTTCCAGAATGGTCAGTTCGCTCGCCCGCTCGCGAATGCCATTGGCGAGATAGTCGCCATTGATGACCAGGTTTTCGCCCAGCTCGTCCTTCCCCCGGACGATGACATGCACATGGGGATGGCCGGTGTTGTAATGATTGACGGCGACCCAATCGAGCTTCGTACCAAGGTCGGCCTCGACGCGGCTCATCAGATCGCGGGTGTGCTCGGTGAGATCTGAAAGATCGGCGGCATCTTCGGGCGAAACGATGAAGCGAAACTGGTGGCGATCATCCTTGCCGCGATCGAGGAAGGCATCTCCATCGGCGCGGTCCTCGGTGGCGGAATAAAGCTGACCGCGCTCGCCATCGCGCGAGGTTCCGTCTCGCTGGATATAGCGCAGATGGGCAGCCCCTTTGCCGTTCTTCCCCGCGCTCTGGACATAACGGGTTTTGACGACGACGCGGCGCATTCCAGATGTACTGTGACGCCAACCGCCCGACAGGGTTCGGGCGCGGACGAAGGCCGCACCCCGGCCGCGCTTCACGCCCGGACCTTTGCCAGCCCGCGACGTCTTTCCGCCCTTTCCGGCCGAACCAGATGGAGGCGACGAGGACGTCCGAGATGCTAATGATGATGATCTGCCGGAACTGTTGCTATGCTGACGCGCCAGTTTCTTCGCCTGCGTCAGAAAGCTCTTCGCCTTGCCCGCTTTCGGCACGTCGGATTTGATCCGACCTGGCCTGGGGCGAAAGGGGTTCTCGTCGTCGGTGCTCATGAGCGTATTCCATGTCGTTTAGGCACGCAAACGGCAGATATTCGGCTATAGTGCCGGTCAAAGCCCAGTAAAGCCAAGGCTTTGCACCAGATCGCGGCACCCGAGGCCCAAAAGCAGGGTGCCGCGCGCCGCGCCCCAAAACAGTGTGCAGACAAGGGCTTGCCCAGAAACCGACCCGACTGGGTGCCGGTTTCCTTTATCTTGCCCTCCGCCTTCGCTGCCCTTTTTGCCCTTCCTGCCGGGAATACAGCCAGGCGACCCCTTGCCTGACTGCACACCGGAAGCGAACCGAAACAACGTGGAGAGGCCATGCTCATGGCGCATCTCCGTTGCTCGCATGGGCCACGAATATGCCGTCGTCCTGCGGCTCCTGATCGACGGAAACGCGCATAGGAACGGTTGCACGGACATCGTTCGACGGCTGATTGGCCGCCGCCGAATTGCCGCTGGATTGCGCAACAAAAAGCGGAGCTTCGCGCCAATCCGGCGGTGGCGGCGGCACGAACGCCGGCACATCAGACGCAGTCGCAAGCCCAAGAACAGGTGCGAGCGTGGCGACATATGCGCGTGTTTCTGCGGGCAAAGCGCGGCCTGTCGCCAGATGCTCATCATAGCGACTCGGACCGGCATTGTAGGCGGCGAGCATGGCCGCGACATTGCCATAGCGGTCCCACATCTCCCGCAGATACGCCGTACCTGCGAGGATGTTGTCGCGTGGATCGTAAGGATCACGCCCGAGACCATGGCGGCTGCGCAGGCCCGCCCAGGTGTCGGGCATGACCTGCATCAGTCCCATTGCACCCGCCGATGAGATGGCGCGCACATCTCCCGCGCTTTCCACACGAAGCACGGCCCGAATCCAGTGCTCAGGAACACCGAAACGCTGTGACGCCTCTGCAATGAAAGCAGCTTGGGGATGCGCTGCGACAGGCGCGGTTTGCGGCGGTGCCTGCGCAATGGCTGGCGTCAATCCACTGCCAGCCGACAGCAGGGCCGTGAAGAGAAGAAGGGCTCGGGATCGCATGATCTCAGTCCCGATCTTCGCGGGGGCGCGGGCGGCTCCAGTGCAGCGACCATGACGAGCCTGCATCGTCGTCGCGAAACAGGTTGGCGCGGATCGGCTGCGGCAAGGCGGGATCGTCAAGCAGCAACGAGAAATATTCGCCAGCCTTTTCGCCGGTGCGTTTCCATGCAGCGCCGACCTCGGGGCCGTCATCAGCACCGTGATGGACACGGTAGTCTGGCGCATTTTCGGCGTCCGAATGCTCGGCTGGTAGGATGGTAAGCTCACGGAAGAGCGTGAGCGTGTGAAGTCGCCCGGAAAAGCCCGTTTCATCGCGCGTGAACAATCCGATCTGTGGCATGAAAAATCTCCTATCGTTGAGGGTTCGGCGTGGGTTCAATGCGTGGCCGCCCGCCATTCGTAGCGACCATCGCCTTCCTCATCGGTCCAGAGCGGGAGCGCCCGGCCGATGACGGAACTGGCGGGAACAGGTCCGAAGTAACGGCCATCGAGGCTGTCCCGGATTTCCCAATTCATGAGGAAGAGTTCACCGTCGCCGATGATGCGGCAGCCCTGCCAGACCGGCAGATCCCGGCCCATGCGGTCGCGCGCCAGCGCGTCGCCCATCTCGACATGATCAACAGTAATGATCGCACCGCTGCGGCAGACGCGCTGTCCCGGCAGGCCGAGGACGCGCTTCAGCAGCGGCATGCCGCGTCCGATATAGCCACGCTCTACCATGAACCGCTCCAGCGGCTCAGACGGCATGATGGCGACCAGTTCGGGAGCTTCAAGCGCATCGGCGGGAGCAACCGTGTAGAAGCCGATGGGCGCGCTGGCAGTCGCATTCCAGATCAGTCGGGTTGGCAGATCGGCAACCGCCGTGGCGACAAGCGTGCCGACCGCCAGGATGGACACGCCGAGGATATGACGGCGGCTCATGGTGCGATCCTCCGGCGCCTGATCCACGCGGCATGGCGCTCCGGGGTGTAGGGATTGGGCTCCTGACCGGCGCTCAAACGGTTGTGGACGTGCCGCCAATGGTCCGGCGCAACATCGGCCGGATCGACGCCAAGCGCGTCCACGGCGTCGATCAGGGCCAGCACCCGCTGGACCTTCGGCCAGCCCTCGATACGCAGCAGGATCTCGCCGCCAGGACGAACGAAGGGCACGGTCTGGTACGGTTCGCCGCGACCAACGGCGCGCAGGATGTCGAGCCGCGAGACAATGGTGCCGTAATCGTTGGAGGCCCAGCGAATGAAAGCGAAGATGCTGTCGGGCGCAAAACCGACTAGGCTGCGACGGCGGTCGATGATCTGCTCAAAGCTCTTGCGACCAAAGCTTATCCAGCGCTCGACCTTCTTCTTCTGAAAGGTCAGTTCGACCAATGTTGTGAACGGTGCAGGCCCGTCTGCCAGCGGATGTTCATGCGCTGCACGCACGGTTTTGCCGGTCATGGCTGGTCTCCTTCGGTGGGTGGAAACTCGCGGACTAGCAGCTCGCGCAGCATCACGGCGACGGTGACGCCACGCCGGAAAGCGGCAACCTTGATGCGCCCGCGCAGTTCGGGCGTGATGTCGATGGTCAGACGGGCGGTGTACGCCTCCGTAGCCGTCAGGCCAGTTGGCGGCGCATCGGCGGCTCTGACCCAGCTATCGGGATTGCCCGGACGCGATGCGAAGCCGGATTTGACGGGCGGACGTGTCATGGCATCCTCCCGATACGGAGCGCATCCACCTCAGCTGCAAGCGCGATGATCTCCTGTGCGGCGCGTTCTCCGCCATCGGTCTCGGAGACCAGCCGTCCGGTCTGTGCGGCGTCGGCGAAGGCGACACGCTGGCCGACGGTTGTTGCCAGCAAGGGCGGATCATGCTCAGCCAGTGTCTCGGCCGTTTCGCGGGCGATGACGGTGCGCGCACCGCATCGGTTCAGCAGAAAACGGGCGGCCAGTTCAGGGCGGTAGATGCGTGCTTCGTTCAGCAGCGCCAGCATCTCGGCGGAGGCCCAGCCGTCGAAAGGAGATGGCTGCACCGGGATCAGCACCAGATCGGCTGCAAGCAGCGCTGAGCGCATCAGAGCAGCGACACGGGGCGGACCGTCAATGACGACATGATCGGCGTCCCGCGCCAGCTCTGGTGCTTCGCGGTGCAATGTATCGCGGGCAAGGCCGATGACGGTGAACAGCCTTGGGAGCCCTTCATGGCTGCGCCTCTGCGACCAGTCGAGTGCGGAGCCTTGCGGGTCGGCATCGATCAGGATGACCCGCTTGCCTTGCGCAGCCCAGGCTCCGGCAAGATACAGCGCCAGCGTGGTCTTGCCCACGCCGCCTTTCTGATTGAGGAGCGCAACGATCATGGCGTACCCCGCCCAGGTCGGCGGAAAGTGGCACTGGCACCGTGCCTCCCATGCGCGCGCGTCAACGAAGAAAAGTTAGATTCTATGTTAGATTCTAAGTTAGCAGTCGGATTCTTCTCTTCGTTCCAGAGACTTAACTGGGGTTCGTGCGCCTGATGTGCCGATAGTGTTGCGCCTGATGTACCGATACCCTTTGCGCCTGATGTACCGACGGCATTCACAATGTTATCCACAGGCACTGTGGATAGATTTTCAGGGCGGATTCGCAGCAGTTCGCGGCGATCTTCGCGTAGGATCTTGAGCCTGTAACCGGGCAGCGGCTGGCGGGCCGCGATGCGGCGCAGGTCCAGCGCAAAATCGGAGATCCGGGCCATGCTGCCGGATTTCTGGTGAAGGTGCGCAACCTCGAACGCCCAGCCATGCGGCTGATGTCCGGCATGTTTGCGAGCGACACGGTAGAGCCAGCGCTCGATGCCGCCGGTCAGCCGGAAATAGTCCGGGTCGATGGTGAGGACCAGCGACCGGTCAAGAACGCTGTTGTAGAACCACTCGGGCAGGACGAACTCCATGCCCTCGACACGCCCATCGCGCGTCGTCATCTCTTCCCATTCGTTGATCCAGGAGAACTGGCGGCGGCGCCAATGCTTGCCGTTGCGGATCGTCGTGGCCACGACGGTGGATTGCAGCCGGGCCAGCGTCGCCTTCAGCAGCATATATTGCCGGTTTCCGGTGTCGCGCCCAATGGCGCGCAGCAGATGATAGGGCGTAAAACGGAAGAAACGGGATGTCTTGATGCCATTGTTTTCGGCGGCGACGATCTGGCTTGCAGCCCAGATCAGCACATCGGCATCCCAGATCGTCGCCATGCCATGTTCGGGCATCCCGAACACCTGTACCTCAACATCGGTAGTCTTGTAGAGAATCGGCTTCGTGCGCGGCGTCTTCGCCAGCGAGAAGAAAGGCCGTTCCATCAGATCGCGCTGGTCGCGCGGACTGGCATCGCCGGTTGCGACGACGAAGGGATCGAGGTGGCTGCGCTCGCTACCGCCTTCTCTCCGCAAGCCGTCAGGGTGATCGACGCGCCGCATTCAGAGCTTGCTCCGCTCTTCAGGCGTTAAAGGCCGCGCCGGAAAAACCGTGCCGGCATCCTTGTCACTGGTGGATTTGCGCGCGCCGATGTCGGCCCAGGACTGGAGATCCTCGACGGTATAGAGCACGCGGCCACCGATTTTGCGATAAGTCGGGCCGGTCCCGTAGGTCCGGTGCTTTTCCAGCGTGCGAAGAGAAATACCAAGGAAACGTGCTGCCTCCTGAGTACGCAGCATGCGCGGTGGCATTTCCGTATTGCGGCGCTCGGCCATGAGATCACCTCCGGTTCGTCAGGTTGATGCGGCTGCCGGAGACGGCGGCGCGCTATGGCGAACCAT
Organism: Brucella sp. BE17; assembly: GCF_039545455.1. Classification (NCBI taxonomy): domain Bacteria; kingdom Pseudomonadati; phylum Pseudomonadota; class Alphaproteobacteria; order Hyphomicrobiales; family Brucellaceae; genus Brucella; species Brucella sp. BE17. The sequence continues at coordinate 1,768,597 of NZ_CP154467.1, forward strand.
GGGAAGTGATCGGCGGCGGGTAGCGTGCCGCATTTGTGCCTATGCGCAGACGGCACCCCCGAACGGGGCTATATCAGCGCGAAAAGACGTGAGATTTCAGCAACTCAGGGAGGTCGATGCGGATTCGCTCAAGACATCGGCGCGCAGTTCGGCTATGAATGCAGATGGAGCAGACGCACTGCTCCGGGGCTTAGTAACCCCTGTTGACGGTTGGTGTCGGCCGTGACGGCACCACACTCCTTGACCCTATGGTCGGGGAGCCTGTGGCGTATGCAACAGGCTTTCCAGCTAAAGGCCATGGGGCCGTTCAACACGGTTACTAACTCCCCGATCACCAGGAGTCAGAGAGTTTTATTGCGGGGGCGAACCGCAGAAACTCTTCTGAAAGAAGGGGAATGACCGTGAAAGCACCCATCGAACTTGATCCCGATGTGGATGATCTGGCCCCGTCCGGTCATGTTATCACCGCCTATGACGAGCAGCATTTCGTGACCTATCTGCGTCTTCTTGACGCCAAGGCCGAGGATGCGGACTGGAAGGAAGTGGCGCAGATTGTTCTGCACCGCGATCCGGCATCTGATGAGATGCGAACCCGGCGATGCTGGCAGAGCCATCTGGAACGCGCTCAATGGCTGTCGCGGGAAGGTTACAGGCAAATAATGGAACAGACTGCGGCAAACAGAAATTGGTGAGATTGCTTCATTTGCCTTTTGATCGTGGAAACGGCTTGAGCGGATAATGCAAAAGCAGCCGATAGCCCCCGCGCATCATCCTGATGCCGTGGGCAACAAGGCGACGTGCCTTATTCTTGCGCGGATCAGTCTCGAAATCTTCCTTATTGCCACGGAAGCCGAGTAAAACTTCGGCAACGGCCCGATAGCTTTCCCCGTGCAGCCGTGCGTCCAGCGCCCGTAGCGACAGAAGGTGCCATTGCCGAAGCTGCGCCGGCATGGCACGAATATCCGGTCCCGGAGAGCGGCCTGTCAGACACCGCCAGAGGCGGCGAGCCGCATGGGCGCGTAATTCCATGAACTCGTCCATAGGCAGGATTGCAGCATAGAAAACCGCGGCATTGATCGCCCCCTGCGGCATCCAGAATTGATGCTCCACCCCGTCGACACGCCAGATGGCGTGCCAGCCATCCGGCGCGCGGCGCAGGAGCAGGCCGTCGAGATGTGCGAGAGCGACAAGCCGTTCGCCATCGGGATCATTTCGTTCGACTGGTGACAGAATAATGGCCTGCGGATTGAGATGCGGCGACCAGAAAGGCGGTGCGCCGTCAGGCTGCGCGTCGGGGTCGTGTGCGAAATCGCACCCCCCAGCGGGAAGCAAAGGCGTCAACCTCTTCTCCCGTGGGTTCTCTCCTCTGCGCGAGTCTCTCGACGTCATGGCGATAATCTTCGTTACGACGAAGATATTCCCAAGCGAAACCGGCGGGCGGAAGGTCTTTGACGTGTTTATATGCCGCCGGATTACGCCAATCTATGCTCTGCATGGCGCGTCCTCCCAAAGCCGGACGGCGCAAGGCCATGCCCGACCTGAAAAGGCTGCTGTATTGAATGGTTTTGCGGTAGCGTGCCTAACCCGATAAGTGGATCGCCTAACCCGATCAATCCATTCAACAATCTCTCGCTATCATCGTTGTGTGCCGTGTGAGAGATGCTCTGACGACATTCCCGTGTCAGTAATCGAAGCCGAATGGCGAAAAGGCGGCCGCCCATTCTAGGCCGGTCCGCGCCGAAGGACTGATCATGATGACGAACAGCATAAAGGAGTTCGTCCGCATGCCGGGTGGGCGGGTGGAGAACTGGGTGTAGCAGTTACGGTGGGCGAGACGAGTTTCTTGCGGGCATGAGAAAGGCCCCGACCTTGCGGGTCGGGGCCTTTGTGCCTCGCATCAGTCGCTGCGGCGACCGTTGGTACGGGACCAGATAAGGGAGAAGGTGTCGCCATCTTCCTCGTCGAAGAGGTTGGCGTAGATCGGAGCGTTGAAGCTCGGATCATCCAGCTTGAGGCCCAGATAGTCGCGGCCCTCGTTGGAGCGCTTAGACCAGGCGGCGCCGATTTCAGCGCGGCCGACCAAAACCCGGTGGCTGGGGGCGTTTTCGCCGGTGGCGCGCAGGTCGGGGACGATGCGCACGCCCTTGGCCTGGACGCTGAGGGTGACGATTTCGCCGGTGAATTCGTTCGAGCCGGTCTTCTTGAAGGTGCCGATGGTTGCCATTTTAAGTCTCCGTTTTCCTGACATTTCCGCCAAGCGAAAGCGCCTGAAGGAAAGTCAGCCATGCCTGACCGGGGAAACCATGCTGGATGACAGCCCCCCAGAGGATGAGAATATTGATGCCTGAATAGGATCGGCCGGATGAAGCATTTCTCGGCAGGCCCAGCGGGGCAGTATCGGGTGACGCGCCCCAGGGCTGGACCCATGGCAGACGCCCTTGCTCCAGCTCGGCGATGATCTTGTTGGTGATGTCATCGTATAGGTTGCTGCGCGCGCCACCTTCCACAGGGCTGCGATCGTGTCCGGCCATCGGGATGATCTCCGCGACAGGCGCCGGAAGCCTCTCTTCCAGCCCTCAACCCGTCACGGAAAATCCGTCCGCACTCTCATTCGCGAGGGGCGTTGCGGGGTCTCCCCGCTGATGGGGGTGCGTCGGCAACGCCAGTGCCGACCAGGGGGAAGGCTTCCCCCCAACATAGGTCGCAAATCCATACACCTTGCAAATGCGTCGAACCGTAATCGATGTTTTGGTCCCACGTTGTTTAGCGCGGCCAGATCTGTGAAGGGCTTTTCATGGCAGGATGAAGGAGTTTCCCCATGGGACCTACGGTGGAGTTTCTCACCCCTGGGAAGAGTATTAGCGGGGGAAGCAATAAATGGACGCCAGAATTCAAGGCTAGGCTGGTCTCAGAAACTCTTCGGCCTGGCGCACGGGTTGTTGATGTTGCGCAGCGTTATGGCGTTCGGGCAAACCGTTTATCTATGTGGCGGACGTTGGCCAAACGTGGTCAACTGGTTTTGCCCGCACCTGACGACGGAATAGAATTCGCAGGATTGGTGATCAGCGAGCCCTTGGCGGAACAATCGGGCTCTGACACCAGCTGCGTGGAGATATGCATTGGTCCAGTGACAGTCCGCCTTGAATCGGGTGCGCCAATTTCGCGTATTGTTGCAGTGGCGCGTGGACTGGCGGTCTCAGGATGATATTTCCTTCCAATCGGGTGCGTATCATGGTGGCGACAACACCTGTCGATTTCCGTAAAGGCCATGACGGGCTTGCTGCGTTGGTGAAGAACGAACTGCGCAAGGATCCATTTACGGGAACTGTATTCGTGTTCCGCTCGCGCAAGGCGGATCGGTTAAAACTGATCTACTGGGACGGCACAGGTATGGTTCTGGCTTATAAGCGTTTGGAAGCCCATACGTTCAGCTGGCCAGAGATCCGGGATGGGCTGATATCATTGAACCTTGCGCAGTTTGAGGCTTTGTTTGCAGGGCTTGATTGGCGACGCGTGCGGGCGGTGGAAGCCCGAGCGCCAATGACTATTTAAATGGCCACCAATTGCTGCGACAAGGTGACTCTGACAGCCTAATAGTCAAGCATATCAAGGCCGGATTTGGTAAGTTCGACCCATGCTGGATGCCGCCGACCTGCCCAATGATATTGCTGAATTGAAGGCGCTACTGATTGCAGCAACGGCACTCGGTCTTCGTAAAGATGACCGCATTGCGCGACTGGAGAAGCTGGTTGCAGCCTTCAAACAGGCCGCTTTTGGACGTAAGTCAGAGAAGATTAATCCTGAGCAGTTTGATCTGCCCCTGGAAGACTTGGAAACAGCAATTGCGGCGATCCATGCAGAAGATGAAGCGGATACAGCTTCAGAGAAGCCTGCATCAAAGCCACGTGCCATCAATCGCGGTTCTTTACCAAAGCACCTGCCGCGCATTGATGAAGTCATTGAACCAGAAAGTCTGATTTGCGCCTGCGGTGGTTGTCTGCATTGCATTGGCGAAGATGCTTCTGAGCGTCTGGATGTGATCCCTGCGCAGTTTCGTGTCATTGTCACGCATCGCCCTAAATACGCATGCCGCGCCTGTACGGATGGTGTTGTGCAAGTGCCAGCACCCGCCCGATTGATCCCGTCAGGCTTGCCGACGGAAGCAACGGTCGCACATGTTCTGGTTTCCAAATATGCGGACCACCTTCCGCTTTATCGGCAGGCCCAGATTATGGGCCGTCAGGGCATCGACATAGACCGCTCGACACTGGCTGATTGGGTGGGACGGGCAGCCTTTGAGCTGCGCCCTGTCTTTGATGCGCTCATTGCTGATCTGAAGCGATCGAACAAACTCTTCATGGATGAGACGCGTGCACCTGTTCTTGATCCCGGATCAGGAAAGACCAAAACAGGATATTTTTGGGCTTTGGCGCGGGATGATCGACCATGGGGCGGCAATGCCCCGCCCGGTGTCGCTTTCACTTATGCTCCGGGACGATCTGGGCAATATGCCGAACAGATATTGCAGGGCTTCAAAGGTATCCTGCAAGTGGATGGCTATGCGGGCTACAATAGACTGGTCGCACCAGATCGTGTTGGTCCGAATATACAATTGGCTTTTTGCTGGGCTCATGCGCGTCGCAAGCTCATTGAGATCACGCGCACAGGCTCATCCCCTATTGCGGAAGACGGTGTAAAACGGATCGGCGAACTCTATAAGATTGAAGCTGAATTGCGTGGTCTCAATCCAGAAGCGCGGCTCGCTGTTCGTCAGGCACAATCAAAGCCGCTGATCATCGATATGCAAATATGGCTTGCGCATCACCGCGCACGCGTGTCGGCAAAAGCGCCATTGGGCGAGGCATTGAAATACATCACCAAATACTGGGATGGCCTCTGCCTGTTCCTGTGTGACGGTCGTGTTGAACTTGATAACAACACCGTTGAACCCACGATCCGACCAATTGCATTGAGCAGAAAAAATGCATTATTTGCTGGTCATGAAGCTGGCGCTCATAACTGGGGCATGATCGCTTCACTGATCGAAACCTGTAAACTTAATTCAGTTGATCCGCAAAAATGGCTGACCGCCACGCTCACCGCCATCGTCAATGGACATAAACAGAGCGAAATTGGACAATTGTTGCCATGGAATTATCTCGGCAAGGTCTGATTGCAATGCCACACAATATACCGGGATTTCTGGTAAAACGAAACGAAGGACATACCAGAGGCAAAGTAATGACCAGAGAAGAAATTCTTAGCTATTCTCAAGCTGTTTGCGATGGGCTTCGCGAGGATGAAGACGGGGTGAGACGTGAGGTTCTGACTCACGCAGGAAATAGGTGGTCGCTTGGCGTCATTCACACCCTAGGCGTGTACGGCAGGCTTCGGCACGCAGATATTGGAAGACGAATGCATGGCGTCACCCAACGGATGCTAACTCGCACTCTGCGCCAACTAGAAAGAGACGGCCTCGTCGCGCGCTACGATCTCGTAGAGATGCCGCCGCGGGTAGAATACGAACTAACAGAATTGGGAATGGGTCTTCTCATTCGTATGATTCCACTGTGGACATGGGTCGTCGAAAACTCGGAGGAGTTTCGAAAGTCCCGCGAGGGCTTTGATTCCCGTCTGCCAGAGAAGCCGTCCTGGCAGACGCCTTGGAAATCCTGACACAGACGCCGTCGCTCAGTGATTGCCATAGAAAATGGTACGCCCCTGCGAACGATGGAGTTTCTGACAAAGCTTGACGGGGGAAGCGAGATTATAGCGCTTCCCCATCGCTTCGTTAAGCCCCGTCACTTGGCCGTCAGGTTCGCGTTGATCCAATCGGAAACATCAGTAACCTTGATGCCTTCACGCACGTTGAAAGTGTCGGCCTTGTCCCATGCCATGCCTCGCCCGATACCGAAGGCCGCTCGGTACTTGCGCATCATGTTTTGGGGGTCGTTTGCCAGTTCTTCCATGAGAACCGGAACCGTCCATTCGGAACGGCTGAAGGGTCGGTTCAAACCCGCCTCCAGCTTGTCCGCAAGCTGGCCGTAGGTGACCGTATCGCCCGCCAGGAAGACAATCTCGTTGGTGATGGTCGGCTCGTAGAATACGATTTCGGCGGTGAGCACGCCGATGTCATCAGGCGTCGTCACCGTGACAGCGTTATCGAAGCCGCCAAGGGCTTTGACCGCGCTGTTTTCCAGATCGACGACACCGAACTCGGGCTCGAACAGATAACTCATGAACATGCCGGTGGAGATGATCACCCATTCGGTCTTGTTCTGCGAGCGAAGCAGTTCACGCACATCGAGCTGCGCGTCGAAAATGTCCTGTGGACCACCTCGACCGATTGCTTCGAAATCAACACCGAACTGCCAGGGGAAATAGCGCGGGATTCCTGACTGCAAAGCAGCCTTCGCAAGCTTCATCGGCGTGTTGATCCCAGCCGCATATCCCGTGCAGCCGATGACGGTGTCATACTGCGAGAACAGAGATGCCAAACCATCAATCGAGCTCTTCACCAGATCGCCTACGACGATCTCAACCCCCAAGTCTCGAATTTCAGCGATGTCGCGCTGCTTGGCTGATGAGTCAGACTCTATGGCGCTGGCGCGCAACAAGACACTTATCGTTGCGCCGTCAATGTCCTTTGCGCGACGGGCCAGATTGCGCAGGACCGGCATGCCGAGTTCTCCAGCGCCCAGCACGAGGATATTCCGGGACTTCACGTTGGAAGCTGTTTGATGCATAGATTTCAATCCTTCAAAAATTCAATGTCGCCACTACTTGGCAAGGTGCGAGCACGAAGAAAAGAAGGCACACAGATGATACTGCAGCAAAACTGAGGGCGGGCAAGGACGAAACGGATCGGCGGATGTGATGTCCGCTGTAGGCGCATTCAAGCAATCAAATTCACGGTGGCAGTTATCGGAACAGCCTGTCGCGCTTAGTTAATGTGATAGGGAAACACCGCTTTCGTCGAACCGACGATCAGGAAACGTGGCTTTCAGCTAAATGTCCGGCCGCCAAACAGGCTGGAAACTCATCCATCACGACGAAGGTCGCATCTTGTCTCTGGCGGAGATTTACCTGAAGGATCCAGCCGCAAGGTGCTCTGTCCGCCCCCCTTAAGGGCAGTTCCGCGTGGAAATCAACATCGTGAGGTCGGGGCGACTGACACGCGACCTTGGACGCGATAGACCATTGCAAAATCTAGCCAAAATGGCCAAAATGAGAAGACCATAGGCTGGGAGCAGGGAAATGCGAACCCTAAGCGCGAAAGACGCAAAGTACGAATTTGGGCGGCTTATTGATCTTGCGCGAGCTGAGCCGGTGGCGGTGACCAAGCATGGTCGGGCCGTCGTCGTGGTAATTGCGGTCGAGGAGTACGAGCGGTTAAAGGACAATGAAATGGTTAAAAGGAATGACCACTCGAGCAAGAATAATGGGACTGCACGATGATTCGAAATACTCACAGATCTCAAATGCTTCCAATTTTTAATTTCTCGAACCAAACACCTATACAATTTTCAGGCAGGAAATTATTCCCGTCAGACGGGCGCGATAGCTAATGAGTCTCGTGATGACCACGAACAGACCCGAACGCGATATTGAGGATGTCCTGATCGCGAAACTCAAGGGGCTTAAGTACGAGTATCGACCTGATATTCGTGATAGAGCTACTTTGGAGGCAAATTTTAGGAACAAATTCGAGGCGCTAAATCGCATTAAGCTCACTGATGGCGAGTTTCAGCGGTTGCACGATGAAATAGTGACGCCGGATGTTTTTACGGCGGCACGAACTTTGCGTGAGCGGAATAGTTTCACCCGCGATGACGGCACGCCGCTGAACTACACGCTCGTGAACATCAAGGACTGGTGCAAGAATTCCTTCGAGGTGATCAACCAGCTTCGTATCAATACGGACAACAGCCACCACCGCTATGATGTCATTCTCCTGATCAATGGCGTTCCGGTTGTCCAGATCGAGCTGAAGACCCTCGGCATTAGCCCTCGTCGTGCCATGGAGCAGATCGTCGATTACAAGAACGATCCCGGGAACGGCTATACCAAGACCATCCTATGCTTCCTTCAGCTTTTCATCGTCAGCAACCGCGATCGGACCTTTTACTTCGCGAACAACAATGTGCGTCATTTCACCTTCAATGCCGAAGAACGATTTCTCCCAGTCTATGAGTTTGCGGACGTCGACAACAAGAAGATCGTCCATCTCGACAGCTTTGCCGATACATTCCTTGTCAAATGCACCCTCGGCCAGACGATCAGCCGGTACATGGTTCTGGTCGCAAGCGAGCAGAAACTACTTATGATGCGCCCGTATCAGGTCTACGCGGTGAAGGCGATTGTCGACTCCATCGCCCAGGACTGCGGTAACGGGTACATCTGGCACACGACGGGCAGCGGCAAGACGCTCACCTCCTTCAAGGCGTCAACGCTCTTGAAGGACAATCCCGACATCGAGAAATGCCTCTTCGTTGTGGATCGCAAAGACCTCGATCGCCAGACGCGCGAGGAGTTCAACAAGTTCCAGGAAGGCTGTGTCGAGGAGAACACCAACACCGCCTCCCTGGTTCGACGCCTTCTGTCGGACGATTACGCCGACAAGGTCATTGTCTGTACGATTCAGAAGCTGGGCCTCGCGCTGGACGAAAACAGCAAGCGCAACAAGCAACAGAAGAAGGACGGCAAGAAGAGCTTCAAGGAGCAGCTCGAGCCCTTGCGCGACAAGCGCATCGCCTTCATCTTCGACGAATGTCACCGGTCGCAGTTCGGCGAGAACCACAAGGCTATCAAGGAGTTCTTCCCTCGCGCCCAGCTCTTCGGCTTCACCGGGACGCCGATCTTTGATCAGAACGCCGCGCAGCAGAAGATCGAAGACACTCAGGCCAGCATGAAGACGACGGAAGACCTCTTCCAGCAGCGCCTTCACACATACACGATCACACACGCCATCGAGGACGGGAACGTTCTTCGGTTCCATGTCGACTATTTCAAGCCGCAAGGCAAAACACTGCCGAAGCCGGGTGAACCACTGGCCAAGCGGGCGGTCATTGATGCGATCCTCGCGAAACACGACGCGGCCACTGGTCACCGCCGCTTCAACGCCTTGCTAGCCACCTCGTCGATCAATGACGCCATCGAGTATCACACCCTCTTCAAGAAAATTCAGGCCGAAAAACTGGCAACGGATCCGAGCTTCCAGCCGCTGAACATCGCATGCGTCTTCTCCCCGCCCGCCGAGGGCAATCCTGACGTAAAGCAGATCCAAGAAGACCTGCCGCAGGAGAAGGAAGACAACGCCGTTGAACCGGAGAAAAAGAAGGAGGCCCTGAAGGCCATCCTCGCCGACTACAACGCCCACTACGCCACCAATCACAAGATCGGTGAATTCGACCTATATTATCAGGACGTGCAAAAACGCATCAAGGATCAACAATGGCCGGATGCCGACCTTAAGAAAGCTTACCCCAATCAGCCACACCACAAGATCGACATCACGATTGTCGTCGACATGCTGCTGACCGGCTTTGATTCCAAGTTCCTGAATACTCTCTATGTGGACAAGAACCTGAAGCATCATGGCCTGATCCAAGCCTTTTCGCGCACGAACCGAGTGCTGAACGCCACCAAGCCCTATGGCAACATCCTCGACTTCCGCCAGCAACAAGGCGCAGTCGATGCAGCCATCGCACTTTTCTCGGGCGAGGCCGCCGCCGAAAAGGCCCGGGAAATCTGGCTAGTCGACAAGGCTCCAGTGGTCATTCAGAAACTGGAGACCGCGGTCCAGAATCTCGATACCTTCATGAAATCACAGGGCCTCGAGTGCGCCCCGGAAGCCGTGCACAACCTCAAGGGCGACGCGGCTCGTGCGGCATTCATTGAGCACTTCAAGGAGGTCCAGCGGCTCAAGACCCAACTTGACCAGTACACCGACCTGACCGACGAAAACCGCAAGACCATAGAACAGGTTCTGCCACGCGACAACCTGCTTGGCTTCCGCGGCGCCTATCTGGAGACTGCGCAGCGCCTTCGAACCCAAAAGGGCACGGCCACGGAGAAGCCCAGCCAAGAGGCTGACCAACTGGATTTCGAATTCGTTCTCTTCGCCTCCGCGGTCATCGACTATGACTACATCATGGGTCTGATCGCTCGCTATTCCGAGGCAACGCCCGGCAAGCAGAAGATGAGCCGTGAGGAACTGATCGGCCTGATCCAGTCTGACGCCAAATTCATGGACGAGCGCGAGGATATCGCAGCGTACATCAATACCCTCAAGGCAGGGGAAGGCCTCAGCGAAAAGGCCATCCGCGACGGCTACAGCCGCTTCAAGGCGGAAAAGAACGCCTTGGAACTGGCGGGCATTGCGGGCAAGCACGGCCTGGAGACCGAGGCTCTGCAAGGCTTTGTCGACACCATCCTGCAACGTATGATCTTTGATGGCGAGGCGCTGACCGACCTGATGGAACCCCTTGGCCTGAACTGGAAGACGCGGCGGGTGAAAGAACTGGACCTGATGGCCGACCTGATGCCGTTGCTGCTCAAGCGCGCCGCTGGGCGTGAGATTTCGGGGCTGAGTGCTTATGAGCAGTAAGGGGAGATCGACTACCGTGGCGGGGCGCGGTGCGTTGCTAGTATCAAAGTTGCGGTTCACCGAGTTTGCCGGTGACCCAATCCAGCATTTACAACTGGGGGACGCCACAACCGAAAGCACTGAGCGAAACGGCGATGGTCAAGCCGCGGCGCAAATCATGGGGGTGTCAAAAGTCGAAGGTATCGTGCCGATGGAAGAGCGCATCATCGCGGCTGACACAGCACGCTACAAGTTCGTGCGAAAGGATTGGTTCGCTTACAACCCGATGCGGCTTAACATCGGCTCGATTGCCCGTTGGCAAGGTGACGACGACATTCTGGTCAGCCCTGATTATGTCGTTTTCAAATGCAAGAGCAGCGGCCCACACAGGCTCGATCCTGTTTATCTTGATCACTTCCGGCGCTATGATCCATGGGAGGACTTTGTTTCGGAAAAGGGCGATGGAAGTGTTCGCGTACGCATTTATTACAAGGACCTGGCCCGCCTAGAGCTGGCACTTCCGTCCTTTCCCGAACAACAAAAGATTGCCGACTGTCTGGATTCTGCGGATGCGCTGATTGCCGCGCAAGGGCGGAAGGTCGATGCGCTGAAGGCACATAAAGAGGGCCTGATGCAGCAGCTTTTTCCACGCCCCGAGCGCGTCGAGAATGGCATTAAAATACCTGCCGAAACCCAACCCCGCCTCCGCTTTCCCGAGTTTGAGGGGGCGGGGGAGTGGGAACCACGAACCGTGGGATCAGTTTGCACCTCTTTTAGCGGAGGTACGCCGAATACCTCAAATCCAGAATTCTACGGAGGAGATATTCCGTTCATTCGATCAGCCGAGATTGGCAAAGAAACCACAGAACTATTTCTGACCCGTACAGGGCTTGAAAACTCCGCGGCAAAACTGGTCAAGAAGGGTGACGTACTCGTCGCACTCTATGGCGCGAATAGTGGCGACGTGGCGATCGGAAAGATCGCTGGTGCGATCAACCAAGCTATCCTTTGCCTGAGACCATCTGTGAATGGTGCATTTCTCAGCCATTTCCTAACCCATCGAAAAGATTGGATCATTACAAAGTATATTCAGGGCGGTCAGGGCAATTTGTCGGGTGAAATCGTCAAGTCTATTGGGCTTGTATTTCCGTCACCAACAGAACAACAGCGCATCGCTGACTGCCTCACCTCCCACGATGACCTCATCGCTGGCGCCACCCGAAAGCTCAACGCGCTAAAGACCCACAAGAAGGGGCTGATGCAGCAGCTTTTCCCCCAAATCGGGGAGGGTGACGCATGAGCACCTACAAGAACCTGAAGACTTTGGTGGCGCGGCTGCGTGACGATCTGAACAACCCAACCGGGGCAGCATCGCTGATCTTGATCTATGCCTATAACCGTACCGGCAAGACCCGCCTGTCAATGGAGTTCAAGGACGCAGGCAAGCGCAAGAACAAGAAGAACCCGACCGGCACGCCCGACACGCTGTACTTCAACGCCTTCACCGAGGATCTATTCGTCTGGGAGAACGACCTTGAAGGCGACAGCGTGCGCCGCCTGCAACTGAACGAGAAGTCGTCCTTCTTCAATGCGATGACAGAGCTCGCGCTGGACGAAACCATCGCTCGCTACCTATCCCGTTATACCGATTTCGAGTTCGACTTCACCTACAAGGACGTTCAGCAAGGCAAGGACACCATCTCAAAGCCGGATTTCGTCAGCTTCCGAAAGGGCGGCGAGGTCAACATCAAGGTGTCGCGGGGCGAACAGAATATCTTCATCTGGTGCATCTTCATGGCCATCTGCGAACGGATGCTGGATGGGCATGAATCCTATCAGGGGAAGAAGTACCTCTACATCGACGACCCGATCTCGTCGCTAGACGACAACAACGCGATTTCTGTCGCCTGCGACCTAGCCAAGCTCCTCCGTCGGGCTGCCACAAGGCAAGACGCCGAAGGCAAGCCTGCCCCGATCAAGGTGATCTTCTCTTCGCATCACGCGCTGTTCTTCAATGTAATGTGCAACGAAATTGGCAGAAAGAAAGAGGACGAGCCATCTGTCAGCCACAAGCGCTACTTCTTGCATCGCCCGAGCGGCGAAGGAAATTACACGCTTCAAGCGACGGAAGACACGCCCTTCTTTCATCATGTTTCGACGCTCGCCGAATTGCAGCGCGCGGCTGATCCGAAGAAGGGCAAGCTCTACACCTTCCACTTCAACGCCCTGCGCAGCGTCATGGAGAAGACGGCATCGTTCTTCGGTCATCCGAGCATCGCCTTTTGCCTGAAGGCTCTCGACACCGACGCAGACAGGGCGCTGTTCAATCGTGCCCTGAACCTTTTAAGCCACGGCGCCTATGCCATCCATGAACCCACGGAGATGGGTGAGGACAACAAGGAACTGTTTCGTCGTATTCTGCGCGAGTTCGTTACGCGGTTCGAGTTTCACCTCCCGGGCGCCGCTTCGGCCCCGCATCCCACCCCGGCGCCTGCGCCCGTCCCCCAGGAAGCACCAGCACAATGAACGACCAAATCCAAAAGCAACTGGGCAAGACGCTCTGGAACATCGCGGACACGCTGCGCGGAGCGATGAACGCGGACGACTTCCGCGATTACATGCTGTCTTTCCTGTTCCTGCGTTATCTGTCGGACAACTACGAGACGGCCGCCCGGAAGGAGCTCGGACGCGACTACCCGGATCCGAACACAATCGGCAATGGCGGGCGCTCGCCGCTTTCCGTGTGGTATACGCAAAACCCCGACGATATTTCAGCTTTTGAAAAGCAGATGCGCCTCAAGGCGCATTACGTCATCAAACCGGAGCACCTATGGACCAGCATCGCCCACATGGCGCGCACCCAGAGCGACGATCTTCTGAACACTCTGCAGGCTGGTTTCAAATATATCGAGAACGAGTCCTTCCAGAGCACGTTCGGGGGGCTTTTTTCGGAGATCAATCTTGGCTCTGAAAAGCTTGGGCGGACCTATGCTGATCGCAACGCCAAACTATGCGCGATCATCACCGAGATCGCCAATGGGCTCGCCGATTTTTCATCCGGTGTCGACGCGCTGGGTGATGCATATGAATACCTGATCGGCCAGTTTGCCGCTGGTTCTGGAAAGAAGGCAGGCGAGTTCTATACCCCACAGCAGGTATCTGACATCCTTTCCGCAATCGTGACGTTGGACAGCCAGGAACCCGCAACCGGTAAGAAAGAGCACCTCGCCAGTGTGCTCGATTTCGCATGCGGTTCAGGCTCGCTCTTGCTGAATGTGCGAAAGCGCATGGGACCGCACGGCATCGGGAAAATCTACGGGCAAGAAAAGAACATCACAACCTATAACCTCGCTCGCATGAACATGCTGCTGCACGGCGTGAAAGACACGGAATTCGAAATCTACCATGGCGATACGCTGAATAATGACTGGGACATTCTGCGAGAGCTGAACCCCGCCAAGAAACCATCGTTTGATGCGATTGTGGCCAACCCGCCGTTCAGCCTCCGTTGGGAGCCGACTGAAGCAATGGGCGACGACGTGCGGTTCAAGAACCATGGGCTGGCGCCCAAGTCTGCCGCTGACTTCGCCTTCCTACTGCACGGTTTCCACTACTTGAAGGATGAGGGCGTAATGGCCATCATTCTGCCGCACGGCGTGCTGTTCCGGGGTGGGGCAGAGGAGCGTATCCGCACAAAGCTCCTGAAGGATGGTCACATCGACACGGTGATCGGCCTGCCTGCGAACCTTTTCTATTCGACCGGCATCCCGGTCTGCATCCTCGTACTGAAAAAGTGCAAGAAGCCCGATGATGTGCTCTTCATCAACGCGGCCGAGCACTATGAAAAAGGCAAGCGGCAGAACCGATTGCGTGAGGGGTTGGATGGCAAGCCGAATGACATTCAGAAGATTATCGAAACGTACCAGTTCCGCAAGGAAGAGGACCGCTACTCCAAGCGCGTGACTATGGAGCGCATCGCTGAGGAGGGCTTCAACCTCAACATCTCCCGATACATCAGCACAGCTGTGGCTGAGGCTGAAATCGACCTGGATGCAACGCAGCAGGAATTGGTCTCAATCGAAGACCAAATTCGGAAAGCAACGTCGAACCACAACTCGTTTCTGAGGGAATTGGGGCTTCCAGTTCTTCCTGGAACCCAATGAGATATGCCGCTCTAGCTTTCCGCACCGTCACAGCGTCAGGTTTATAGTAATAGATCAGTCGTTACAGCGATGCTGCGAGACGATATTCGACCGTCCGCAAGGGGCTGCTCAGCCCCTCGCTGCGACGCGCTTGAGCGGCAGCTTCGGGGCGTCTCCTACGCTACATCCTCACTAATGGCGAATCATTGAACATAGCGAATAGACGAGCTTCTGCTTCGAACGACCACCCATCCTACGATAGACTGACCCGTCCCTTTTCTACGCCACGGCGTCCTATTCACCGCACAGCGGCGCCCGGGACCTTCCCTCGGCTGACATTCCACGCTTCCATTGCCCAACCCCTTTTCGGGCATGGGATATTGGAGACAATGGCGGTCAAGCGGAACAGGATCAATATCGAGGTTACTCCCTCGACCGGACCGGAAACGGACCGGAATGATCCTTCGCGCAAAGATGCCGCCCTGATGTCGTTGGCTCGCCTGCTCGGACGTCAGATCGCCCGCGAGCAGTTGGACCGTAAAGTGGCAGCGGAGCGCAAAGCACAACGTCACCTGCGTAGCTGACCTGCAAATTTCCTTGTATTTATACGTGTAATACGTATTATATAAGCAGACCTATTCTCTTGGAGTCTGCGATGCCAACCACAACCTCCCTCGAATTTCAGCGCAAGTTCGGACAGTATCTGAACGAGTCTCACCGTGAGCCGGTAGAGATCACGCGACATGGCCGGCGCGAGTTTGTGCTGATGTCGGCCGCCCAATATGACGCGTTACTGTCAGCGGCGCAGCGCATGGACAATACCATCAAAGCCGCCTCCGAACCTGAACAGAATTAACCTGCCCTCTGACACGGAGCTTGAAAGGACTGACCGATGACCCGCGTTGCGCTTTATGCCCGATATTCTTCCGACAATCAGCGCGAAGCGTCGATCGAGGACCAGCTCCGTATCTGCCGCGAGCAGGCAAAGCGCGATAAGTGGAAGATCGTCGGCACCTACAAGGATGCCGGCATCTCTGGAGCGAGCATGATCCTGCGACCGGGCATTCAGGCGCTGCTACAGGATGCACAGGCGGGCCTGTTCGACATCGTGATGGCCGAGGCGCTCGACCGTATCAGCCGCGATCAAGCCGATGTCGCGACCTTCTACAAGCACCTCAAGTTCGCAGGCGTTCCGATTTTCACGCTATCCGAGGGCGAGATCAGCGAGTTGCATGTCGGCCTCAAGGGCACGATGAACGCCCTGTTCCTGAAAGACCTCGCTGCCAAAACCCATCGCGGCATTCGAGGCCGCGTCGAGGAGGGCAAATCGGGTGGCGGTCTGTGCTTTGGCTACAATGTCGTCAAGCAGCTCGATGCGCGCGGTGATCCCATTCGCGGTGATCGCGAGATCAACGAAGCCGAGGCAAATGTTGTGCGTCGCATTTTCCGCGAGTTCGCCGCCGGCGTCGGCCCGCGCACAATCGCCCGGACATTGAACGAGGAAGGTGTCCCCGGTCCGGCTGGAAAGCTCTGGAGCGACACCACCATTCGGGGCCATGTGAAGCGCGGCACGGGGCTGGTGAATAATGAACTCTATATCGGTCGTCTGATCTGGAACCGGCTTCGCTACATCAAAGATCCATCGACCGGAAAGCGCGTGTCGCGGCTGAACCC